>JBKKBU010000446.1:0-14407 GCA_046713755.1 Mycobacteriales bacterium | reverse complement strand
CGGTGGACCTCGTCGACGAACAGCACCGTCTGCGCGCCGGTCTCCCCCAGCGCCCGCTTGGCCTCCTCCACGATCAGCCGCACGTCCTTGACGCCGGCGGTGACCGCGGACAGCTCCCGGAAGCGCCGCTTGGTCTGGCTCGCGATCAGGTAGGCCAGCGTCGTCTTGCCGGTCCCGGGCGGCCCCCAGAGGACCACCGACAGCGGGGCGTCTCCCTCGATGAGCCGCCGCAGCGGCTGCCCCGGACCCAGCAGGTGCTGCTGTCCGACGACCTCGTCGAGCGTGCGCGGCCGCATCCGGACCGCCAGTGGCGCGACCCGCTCCGAGGCCGCGCGCTCCGCGGCGTCGAACAGGCTCTCGGTCATCCCGCGACCCTAGCCGCGAGCCCTAGACGCGCGGGGCCGCCAGGTTGAGCGACCGACGGTCGCCGCTGATGACGGGAGTCTGTCGCCCGTAGGGCCGCTGGCCGGCGGTCATCTGGCGCGCCCGCGGGGCGGCGTACTGGACGGCTTCCTGGACGCTCACCTTCCGGTCGCCGTCCGCGTCGGCCTTGCCCTTGTGGATGCCGGCGTCGAAGACCAGCCCGCTCCAGATCGACTTGTCCCAGGCCGGGTTCTCGTAGGACTTCTCGTAGGTGCCGGAGGAGCCCGTGAACAGCGTGTTGGCGTCGCTGAGCCCCGCGGCGAAGCCGCCGGCCTCACAGCCGCTGATGTTGACCCACGACGAGCCCCGGATCTTCGACAGCGTGCTCGCGACCGTGGTGTCGGCGATGAACCTCCGGTCGATCGGCCAGAGGAACTCCTGGCCGCCGGTCTGCTTCACGTGCCCGGAGTAGTGGAAGAAGGAGAAGGTCTGCCCGGCCCGGCTGTTGTCCACCAGCCAGCGCATCCCGGCCGAGATGTTGGCGCCGGTGGCCCGCTCGTCGGTGAGCACCATGATCCGGTCGTTGCGCCAGCCCCGGTTGAGCAGCACCCGGCGGACCGCCTGCACGTCGCCGACCCCACCGATGGTGTCCTTGGTAGGCGAGCGGTAGTCGGTGATCCCGACCAGGACGGCGTAGCGATCCTCTGGGCGGGCCGTGCGCTTGGCGGCGTCAGCGGGCACGGCGGCCAGCAGACCGAGACCGATCACCAGGAGAGCCGCGCTGCTCCGTCGTACGCCCATGTGTTGCTCCTTCGGCACAGGTCAGGGTCCGTCCTGAGGATTTCGCCCCGCGTCATCCGGTTCCTGCCCCGCCGTAGATTCGTTATGTGGCGGTGACGGTGCTCGGCTCGGCGGCGGAGGTGCTCGTCGCGACCAGCCATGACCCGTTCGCCCGAGGCACCCTCCGGCGCACGGTGATCACCGGTTGGCTCGGCGACGGCGCGGTGGCCTGGCTCGGGATCGACGCCGAGGAGCGCATGTCCTACCTGTCCGCTCTCGGCACCCCGGCCGCGGTCGGGGCGCTCATCGGCGACCTCGCGCCGGAGCTGCGCACCCAGCAGCGGGTGACCGTGCCGCGCGGGACGGCCGCGCTCCTCCCGGCCTGGGTCGAGCTGCAGGGCACCGAGTGGGACTTCCGGTGGACTGACTCGGCTCCGCCCGCGCACCCCGCCGAAGGGCGGGTGGTGCCGATCGACGACCTCGACCGGTTGCGGGCGCTGCTGACCGTCGCCTCACCGGGAGCCTCGGTCCAGCCCGGTGACGAGGCGGCCCGGCGCTGGGTCGGGGTCGCCGGCCCCGATGGGCTGCTCGCCTGCGCTGCCGACACCACCGCCGCTACCGCGGTGGGGCACCTGTCGGCGGTGGCGGTCCATCCGGAGGCCCGCGGGCAGGGACTGGGCTACGCCGTGACCGCGAGCCTCACCCGCACGCTGCTCGCCGAGGGCTGCGACATCGTGACCCTGGGCATGTACGCCGACAACCCGGGCGGCCGCGCCCTCTACGACCGGCTGGGCTTCCACGATGAGCACCGCTTCACCAGCGGCCCCTTGACCGTCCGCTCCCGCTGGTAGCCCCTCCCCTCCCGCGTCAGTCGGTGGGGGGCGGCGGGGTCCAGTCGACGCCGGCCTCGGCGCGCTGCAGGGCCGTGATCGGTGCCGGCGCGGCCGTCAGCGGGTCGAAGCCGCCGCCACTCTTGGGGAACGCGATGACGTCGCGGATGGACGGCACACCCGACAGCAGGGCGCAGATCCGGTCCATGCCGACCGCGATCCCCCCGTGCGGCGGCGCGCCGTAGGAGAAGGCCTCGAGCAGAAAGCCGAACTTCTCCTGCGCCTCCTCGGCGGTCAGGCCCATGATCGCGAACACCCGCTCCTGGACGTCGCGCTGGTGGATCCGGATCGACCCGCCACCGAGCTCGTTGCCGTTGCAGACGATGTCGTAGGCGTAGGCCAGCGCCGGCTCCGGGTCGGTGTCGAAGGTGTCGAGGAACTCCGGCTTGGGCGAGGTGAAGGCGTGGTGCACCGCCGTCCAGGCACCCGCTCCCACCGCCACGTCACCGGAGGCCACGGCCGCCGACGACGGCTCGAACAGCGGCGCGTCGACGACCCAGACGAAGGCCCAGGCGCTCTCGTCGATGAGGTCGAGCTTGCGCGCGATCTCGTTCCGCGCCGCACCGAGCAGCGACCGCGACTCGCGGGTCGACCCGGCCGCGAAGAACACGCAGTCGCCCGGGCTGGCGCCAACGTGGGCGGCGAGGCCCGCCAGCTCGGCCTCCGACAGGTTCTTGGCGACCGGCCCGGTGATGGTGCCGTCCTCCTGGAACAGGACGTACGCCAGCCCACGGGCGCCGCGCTGCTTGGCCCACTCCTGCCACGCGTCGAGCTGCTTACGAGGCTGTCCGGCTCCGCCCGGCATGAGCACCGCCCCGACGTACTCCGCCTGGAAGACGCGGAACGGGGTGTCGCTGAAGTAGTCCGTGCACTCGACCAGCGGGAGGTCGAAGCGCAGGTCCGGCTTGTCCGAGCCGTAGCGGCGCATCGCGTCGGCGTAGGTCATCCGCGCTATCGGCGTCGGGATCTGGTAGCCGATGAGGTCCCACATCGCGACGAGGACGGCCTCCATCAGCTCGATGACGTCCTCCTGGTCGACGAAGCTCATCTCCAGGTCGAGCTGGGTGAACTCCGGCTGCCGGTCCGCGCGGAAGTCCTCGTCGCGGTAGCAGCGGGCGATCTGGAAGTACCGCTCCATGCCGGCGACCATCAGCAGCTGCTTGAACAGCTGTGGCGACTGCGGCAGGGCGTACCAGGACCCGGGCTTGAGCCGAGCGGGGACCAGGAAGTCGCGGGCGCCCTCGGGGGTGGAGCGGGTGAGGGTCGGCGTCTCGACCTCGACGAAGCCGCGTCCGTGCAGCACCTCACGGGCGGCCCGGTTGACGTCGGAGCGCAGTCGCATCGCGGCCGCCGGACCGGAGCGCCGCAGGTCGAGGTAGCGGTACCGCAGCCGCGCCTCCTCCCCCACCTCGATGTGGTCGTCGATCGGGAACGGCAGCGGTGCGGCCTCGGACAGCACCTCGAT
Source organism: Mycobacteriales bacterium (assembly GCA_046713755.1). Lineage (GTDB taxonomy): Bacteria > Actinomycetota > Actinomycetes > Mycobacteriales > SCTD01 > JAUYQP01. The sequence goes on along the minus strand of JBKKBU010000446.1, from coordinate 10,909 downwards.
GCTGTCGGCGGCGACCTCGATGGCGCCGGTCGGCAGCGCGTCGTTCCGGTTGCCCTCGGGACGGACCTGGACGGTCCCGGTGACGCTGATGCAGTACTCGCTCCGCAGCTCGTGGGCCGCTTCGGTGCGCACCACGACCTGCGAGACACCGCTGCGGTCGCGCAGGTCGACGAAGGCCACCCCGCCGTGGTCGCGCCGGCGGGCAACCCAGCCGGCGAGGGTGACGGTCTGGCCGGCGTGCTCCTCGCGGAGCGCGCCGGCCTCATGCGTGCGGATCACTGTGTCGTCGCAATCAGGTCTGGCCCGTCGAGCGGGTTCCGGTGGTATCCAACTCTGGCAAAGATCTCCACGGCGCGACTCTCCGCGGCCTGGCCGGCCTCGGCTGGGTCGGCCGAGTCCCTCGCTCGCAGGGCCTTGATCTCCAGGCCGGACACCGCGAGCTCGCGGTCCCCGATGACCACCGCGATCGAAGCGCCACTTCTGTCGGCTGCCTTCATGGCGCCCTTCAGGCCCCGACTCCCGTACGCCATGTCCGCGGCCACGCCCATGTCCCGAACCGCATCGAGCAGTCGGATCGCCACGCCGCGAGCGTCGTCACCGATGGGTACGAAGAAGAGCTCGACCGCATCTCGTCCAGGCACCTCGACGCCTTCGGCCTCGAGGGCGAGCAGGGTGCGCTCGACGCCGAGCGCCCAACCGATCCCGGGCAGTGCCGGCCCGCCGATCGCCTCGGACAGCCCGTCGTAGCGGCCGCCGCCACCGATCGCGGACTGCGCCCCGAGCCCGTCGTGCACGAACTCGAACGTGGTCCGCATGTAGTAGTCCAGGCCGCGAACCAGCCGCGGCGCGTCCTCGAAGGGCACCCCCATCACGGTGAGGTGGCGACGTACCTCGGCGAGGTGGTCAGCGCAGGCCGCGCACAGCGAGGAACCCATGAGCGGGGCGTCGACGAGCTGCTCCTGGACCGCGGCCCGCTTGTCGTCGAGGACCCGCAAGGGGTTGAGCACGGCCCGGGCCCGGGTGTCCTCGTCGAGATCGAGACCAGCCAAGAACGCCTGGAGCTCTTCGCGATAACCCGGCCGGCAAGCAGCGTCGCCGAGTGACGTGAGCAGCAGCCTCGTGCGCGTCACCCCGGCCGCGGCGTAGCCACGCCAGGCCAGTGCCACAACCTCAGCGTCCAGCGCCGGGTCGTCGACCCCGATGGCCTCGATCCCTACTTGCTGGAACTGCCGGAAGCGCCCGGCCTGCGGCCGCTCGGCCCGGAACATCGGGCCCGCGTAGCGCAGCTTGACGGGCAGCTGACCGCGGTGCAGACCCGCCTCGAGCGTGGCCCGCAGGACGCCGACGGTGCCCTCTGGCCGCAGCGTCAGTGACCGCCCCCCGCGGTCGGTGAAGGTGAACATCTCCTTGGAGACGACGTCAGTGGACTCACCGACGCCGCGGGCGAACAGCTGGGTGTCCTCGAAGACCGGCGCCTCGACGTAGCCGTAGCCGGCGAGCAGCGACGGAGCGAGCAGGGCGTCCCGCACAGCGGCGAAGGGGGACCCCGGCAGCACGTCGTACGTGCCCTTGGGGGCAGCGAAGGAGGTCACCTACAGGCCCCGGGTGGGTGGCGAGACCGGCAGGTCCTGCAAGAAGGGGTTGGTGGCGCGCTCGTGCCCGATCGTGGTGGCCGCGCCGTGCCCGGGCAGGACGACGGTCTCGTCGGGCAGCGGCAGGACGACGCGGGCCAACGACTCCTGCATCGCGGCCCAGTCGCCGCCCGGCAGGTCGGTGCGGCCGATCGAACCGGCGAACAGCAGGTCGCCGGCGAGCAGGACCGGCTCCGCGGTCTCTCCACCGGTCATGCCGGGGGTGCGGAACACGATCGAGCCGGGGGTGTGGCCGGGTGCGAAGTCGACGTCGAAGCGCACTCCCGCCAGCTCGATCGGCCCAGCCTCGGTCAGCTCGATGACATCGTCCGGCTCGGTGAATGTCATCCCGCCGAACAGCTGCTGGCCGACCGCCAACGACAGCCCGCGCGCCGGGTCCGAGAGCAGCGCGCGGTCGTCCGGGTGGACGTACGCCGGGATGCCGTGGGCCCCGCAGACGGGCACGACCGACCACATGTGATCGATGTGGCCGTGGGTGAGCAGGACTGCCACCGGCTTGAGCTTGAACTCGCGAAGCAGGTCGTCGAGGCCCGGGACAGCGTCCTGGCCAGGGTCGACAACGACGCACTCCTGGCCCGGCGCAGCCGCCACGACGAAGCAGTTCGTCCCGAACGAGCCGGCCGGGAACCCGCGGACCAGCACGTCCGTCCTCCCTTTGAGGTTGTCAGAAGGGCGACCCTACCGGCGGGTCCGCACCCACATCGACCAGGATTCCCTAGGATCACCCCGTGAGCACGATCGATCCCGACTCAGGAGGACCTGGCGTGGCCAGCAGCAAGCGTGAGCGCGAGCTAGCCCGGATGCGCGCGGAGCGACAAGCCGCTCGGCGCGCAGCGGCACAGGCCCGGCGCAAGCAGCGCCGGATGATCGTTGCCTCGACCTTGGTCGTCGTTCTCCTGGGGGCGGGCGTAGCAGTAGCAGGCGCCAAGCTGATCGGCGGTGACGACGACAAGCTCAACACGGCCACCCCCTCGGCGACCCCCAGCGCGTCGACCAAGCCGGCGGTGAACACCCCCGACTCCTGCGGCTACAGCAAGACCGGTGAGCCCTCCGGCGACAAGAAGGTCGATCTGCCGCCCTCGACCGGGGTCGAGCGCTCGAAGACCTACACCGCGGTCCTCGCCACCAACCGCGGCAAGATCACCTTCGACCTCGACGCCAAGAAGGCGCCGTGCACGTCCAACAACCTGCGCTCGCTGGCGCACTTCGCCTTCTACGACGGCGTCTCGTGCCACCGCCTGACGACGTCCGGCATCTTCGTGCTCCAGTGCGGGGACCCGACGGGGAGCGGCTCCGGTGGCCCCGGCTACGCGTTCCCGGACGAGAACCTCAAGGGCGCGACCTACCCCGCTGGCACTGTCGCGATGGCCAACGCCGGCGCGGGCACCAACGGCAGCCAGTTCTTCCTGGTCTACAAGGACACCCAGCTGCCGCCGCAGTACACCCCGTTCGGCAAGATCACCGCTGGCCTGGACATCATGCTGAAGGTCGCCGCCGGCGGTTCGGAGCCCAAGGACGACGGCAAGCCCAAGCTGCCGCTCGTCATCAAGACGCTGCGGACCCAGCTCAAGACGGCCTGACCGACGCTCCACCAGTTGTACGCCGAGGCCGGTCCCCGCTCCTGGGGGCCGGCCTCGCCCGTCCGCACGCGCTCCCCTCACCCCACCCGCCCGCGACCACCCCACGGGAACTGGGTGCACCTCGTGCGCGTACCAACGGCAGCGGCCGCACCGAGTTCGGATGCGGGCGGGCGGGTCAGCTGACCCCGATCCTTGGCTCGCTCAGATCGGTTGTGACCAGACGAGCAGCTGCTCAGCGATCTTGTCCAGATCGCTGAGGGTCCCGCCGGCGATGGTCATGACGAAGTCGAACGCCTCGTCGTCGGGGCCGTCGACGTAGTGGCCGTTGAGGTAAAGAAAGACCATGGTCGCTGCCCAGGCGAGGCGCTTGTTTCCATCGACGAGGGCGTGATTCGTTGTGAGCGAGTGCAGCAGAGCCGCCGCCTTGAGTTCAAGACCGGGATAGGCGTCCTCCCCGAAGACCGTCGTTGCTGGGCGGGCGACAGCCGATTCCAAGAGGCCGTAATCGCGGACAAGAACCTCTTGGGGGCCGCCAAGAGCGCGCTCAGCAACCCTGAGCAGCAGTTCCAGGGTCAGGTGCGTCGTCACGCCTTGCCAAGCCGGTCCAGCAGATCTGCGTAGCGCGGCACGACGATGTCGAGAGCGGCGTCGACACGCACACTCAGGGACCGCCGCTCGACGTACTCGATGACGGCGTCCTCGATGACGGCGGTGAGGGGGCGCTGCTCACGTTGCGCCTGCTCACGGAGCCGCTCGTTGGCGGAATCGGACAGTCGAAGGGTGAGTGCCACCACGACAAGGTATCAATCTATACCACGGTGTCAAGAGGTACCAAGGTCAACTGGACACTGGCCCGGAGACTTCGCCCAGGAGGCGTGCCCAAGCGCATCCCGCAATGTCCTCAGCGCAGTCCGATCAGCTGGTGACGCGGTAGGCGTCGTAGACGCCCTCGACGGCGCGGACCTGGGTGAGCAGGTGGCCGAGGGGCTTGGGGGCGGCCATCTCGAAGGCGAAGCGCGAGACCGCGACCCGGTCGCGGGTCGTCGTGACCGTCGCGGACAGGATGTTGACGTGGGCATCGGACAGCATCCGGGTGACGTCGGAGAGCAGCCGGGTCCGGTCCAGCGCCTCGACCTGGATGTTGACCAGGAACAACGAGCCCGCCGTCGGGGCCCACTCGACGGCGACGACGCGATCAGGCTCAGCAAGCAGCTGGTCGGCGTTGACGCAGTCCCGTCGATGGACCGAGACGCCACGGCCGCGGGTCACGAAGCCGACGACGTCGTCGCCCGGGACCGGCGTGCAGCACTTGGAGAGCTTGACCCAGCCGTCGCTGACGTCCTTGACGACGATGCCCGGGTCACCGGCCGGCCGGGGGCGCGACCGACGCGGGGTCGGCACGGCAGTCTCAGCGAGGTCTTCGGCTGCCCCCTCAGAGCCACCGAGGGACTGCACGACCTTGTGCACCACCGTCTGCGCGGAGACCTCCCCGGTGCCGACGGCGGCGTAGAGCGCCGTGATGTCGGTGAGTCGAAGCTCCTTGACGATCGCGAGCAGGCCGTCCCCGCCGAGCAACCGCTGCAGGGGAAGCCCGGCCTTGCGCATGGCGCGGGTGAGGGCCTCCTTGCCGGCTTCGACGGCGTCCTCGCGGCGCCCCTTGGCGAACCACTGGCGGATCTTGTTGCGGGCCCGCGGGCTCTTGACGAACTGCAGCCAGTCCTGTGACGGGTGGGCGGTCTCGGCCTTGGAGGTGAAGATCTCGATGACGTCGCCATTGTCGAGCTGCGACTCGAGCGGGACCAGCCGGCCATTGACCCGCGCCCCGATGCAGCGGTGGCCGACCTCGGTGTGCACGGCGTAGGCGAAGTCGACCGGGGTGGACTCGGCCGGCAAGGCGATGACGTCGCCCTTGGGGGTGAAGACGAAGACCTCGGTGGAGTGCAGGTCGTAGCGCAGCGCGTCGAGGAAGTCCTCCGGATCGGAGGCCTCGCGCTGCCAGTCGAGCAGCTGTCGCAGCCAGGCCATCTCGTCGCCCTTGACCGGAGCGCTGTCGGCCGGACCCTCCTTGTACTTCCAGTGCGCCGCGAGGCCGTATTCCGCGCGCTTGTGCATCTCCGTCGTCCGGATCTGCATCTCGACGGTCTTGCCCTCGGGCCCGATGACCGTCGTGTGCAGCGACTGGTACATGTTGAACTTGGGCATCGCGATGTAGTCCTTGAAACGCCCCGGCAGCGGCTGCCACAGCGCATGAATGGTCCCGAGCGCGGCGTAGCAGTCGCGGACGTCGTCGACCAGCACCCGGATGCCGACCAGGTCGTAGATGTCGCCGAAGTCGCGCTCGCGCACGATCATCTTCTGGTAGATCGAGTAGTAGTGCTTGGGTCGACCGGTGACGGTGGCGCGGATCTTCGCGGCCTTGAGGTCCGTCGACATCCGCTCGATGACCTCAGACAGCTGGGTGTCTCGGGACGGGGCCCGCTCGGCGACGAGCCGCACGATCTCGTCGTACCGCTTGGGGTAGAGGGTCGCGAACGACAGGTCCTCCAGCTCCCACTTGATGGTGTTCATGCCGAGCCGGTGGGCGAGTGGCGCCAGGATCTCCAAGGTCTCGCGGGCGGTGCGCTCCTGCTTCTCCTGCGGCATGAAGCGCAGCGTGCGCATGTTGTGGAGCCGGTCGGCGAGCTTGATGACGAGCACCCGCGGGTCGCGCGCCATCGCGACGACCATCTTGCGGATCGTCTCGGCCTTCGCGGCCTCGCCGAACTTCACCTTGTCGATCTTCGTGACGCCGTCGACCAGGTGCGCCACGTCGGCACCGAAGTCCTGCTCGACCTTCTCGAGGGTGTAGGCGGTGTCCTCGACCGTGTCGTGCAGCAGCGCCGCAACCAGCGTCGTGGTGTCCATGCCGAGCTCGGCCAGGATGGTCGCGACCGCGAGCGGATGGGTGATGTAAGGGTCGCCACTGCGCCGGCGCTGCCCCTCATGGACCTGCTCGGCGACCTCATAGGCCCGCTGCACGACCTTGACGTCGGCCTTGGGGTGCGCCTCGCGGATGGTGCGCACCAGCGGCTCGAGCACCGGCAGCACGTCGCCGGGGCTGCTGCGGGTCAGCCGCGCGAGGCGGGCGCGCACCCGGCGCCCGGTGGGCGGACCGGAGTCCTCGTCGACGTCGTCCGGATCCGGTGAAGGCAGTACGACGGATGCCGGATCGGCCTCCTGGTGGGCTGCCTCGGTCGCCGGAGTGACCGTGACGTCGTCGGGACGCGGCTCGTCGCCAGCGGTGACGCTGGGCTGACTCACGACGGGGATGACGTCTCCGGCCACGGGCGGCTCCTCGCGCTCTGGATGGCCTGAGTCTACGAGCCGCGCCCAGCGGCTGTCCGTCAGACGCGCAGCAGCGCGTGCACGTCAAGACCGGGGTGCGCGGTCTCCACTGCCGCGCGGCCGGCCAAAAAGCCAAGCTCCATCAGGACTGACAGCCCGATCGGCACCGCGCCGGCCCGCTTGACCAGCTCGACCGCTGCCGAAGCAGTGCCTCCGGTAGCGAGGACATCATCGACGACCAGCACCCGGTCCCCCGGCTCGAACGCATCCACATGGACCTGCAGCGCGTCGGTGCCGTATTCCAAGGCGTAGCTCACCTCATGGACCGCGCGGGGCAGCTTGCCGGGTTTGCGGCATGGGACCAGGCCGGCACCGACGTGATAAGCCACCGGCGCCGCCAGCAGGAAGCCGCGGGACTCGATGCCGACGACCTTGTCGACGGTCCCGCGCCCGTATTCAGCGACGATCGCGTCGACGACACCGGCGAAGGCGATGTGATCGGCCAGCACCGGGGCGATGTCCTTGAAGGCGATGCCCGGGGACGGGAAGTCCTGGACGTCGACGATCCGGGCCAGGAGGAGCGCTTCGAGGTCCAGCTTGCCCGGACCGGTCACTAGCGCCGCTTCTTCTTCTTGCCGGTCGGTCGCCCGGGCCGGCCGCCCTTGCTGCGCTGCTGTGCCGACGCGGCCGGTGGCCGGCGGGTGCCGGAGGCGGGCTGCGCGGTGGCCGGCGTGACGACCGCGGTCGCCGCGGGACCGTCGCTCATCGGGACGTCCTCGGTCGCCGGCAGTGGTTGCCCCGCGGCCCGGGCAGCGGCCCGCTGCTGGAAGCGCCCGCCAGCCCGGTTGACCTGACCGGAACGGCGCGCGAGGACCCGCTGGGTGAGCTTGATGTACTGGTCCTCGCGCTCCTTGAGGTCCACGAACAGAGGAGTGCACAAGAAGATCGAGGAGTAAGCACCGGCCGCCATGCCGACGAACAGCGCCAGCGCCAGGTCCTTGAGCGTCCCGGCGCCGAGCAGGAATGCCCCGACGAACAGCAGCCCGGACACCGGCAGCAGCGCGATGAGGGTGGTGTTCACCGAGCGCATGAAGGTCTGGTTGAGCGCCAGCTCAGCCGCCTCGGTGTAGGTCGAGGTGCTGCCACCGGCGATGCCGCGGGTGTTCTCCTCCACCTTGTCGAACACCACGACGGCGTCGTACAGCGAGAAGCCCAAGATGGTCAGCAAGGCGATGATCGTGGCCGGCGACACGACGAAGTAGGTCAGCGAGTACACGCCGGCGGCGAGCGTCAGGTCATGGAGCAGCCCGATGATGGAGGCGAAGGCCATCTTGGGCTCGAAGCGGATCGAGATGTAGATGACGACCAGGATCAGGAAGACGATCAGGCCTTGGAGGGCCTTCTTCGTCACCTGATCCCCCCAGGCGGGCCCCACGTTGGACGAGACGATCTGATTGCTCGTCACCGGCTTGAAGCGCTCGGTGATGGCGACGATCACGTCGTCGATCTGCTCGTCCGTGATGGGCGGCGTCTGGACCTTGAGGTCCTCGCTGCCGTCAGCGCGACCGACGGTCTGCACGATGACGTCCTCGAGCTTGAGGTCGTCGAACAGGCTGCGCGCATCCTCGACGGAGGCCGAGTTGGAAGGCCACTGGAAGGTCGCGCCACCCTTGAACTCCACGCCGAGGTTGAAGCCGCGGAAGATCATGCTGGTGAGGCTGATGAGGACGAGCACGGTCGCGATCACGTAGAAGCGCTTGCGCTTCCCGATGATCTTGAACTCTGTCTCGCCGCGGTAGAGCCGGCTGCCGAGCCCCATGTCAGGCCTCCTTGGTGACGACGGCGCCACTCGCGTCGGGACGCGGGCGAGCAAGGCCGGACACCTTCTCGTTGGTGAACCAGGTGTAGCGGGACAGGAACGACACCAGCGGTCGCGTGAACAGGAAGACCACGACGACGTCGATGAGCGTCGACAGGCCGAGCGTGAACGCGAAGCCGCGCACCGACCCGACCGACAGGAAGTACAGGGTCATCGCGCCGAGGAAGCTCACCGAGTTAGCGGACAGGATCGTCCGCCGGGCCCGGACCCAGGCACGGTCCGCCGCGCTGCGCGGACTTCGTCCGTCGCGCACCTCGTCCTTGATGCGCTCGAAGTAGACGACGAAGGAGTCGGCGGTGATACCCACCGCCACGAAGAAGCCGGCGATGCCGGCCAGCGACAGCGCGAACCCGATCTGCTGGCCCAGGATCGTGACGGACGCGTAGACGAGGGAGCCGGCCACCCCGAGGCCGAAGATCGTCACCAAACCGAGAACCCGGTAGTACAGGATCGCGTAGATGATGACGACGCCGAGGCCGATGCCACCGGCGAGCAGCCCAGCCGACAGCTGGTCGTCGCCGAGGGTGGCCGACACGACCTCGACCTGACCGGTCTTGAACGACAGGGGCAGGGCGCCGTACTTCAGGGTGTTGGCCAGCGACGCCGACGACTTGCGGTTGAAGTCGCCGGTGATCTGGGCCTCGCTGTCGATCCGGTCCTGGATCACGGGCGCCGACAGCACCAGGCCATCGAGCACGATCGCAACGTTCTTGCCGATCGTCTTCACGGTGAGGTCGGTGAACTTCTTCTGCCCCGTGCCGGTGAAGCTGACGATGATCTGCCAGTTGCTGCCGGTCTGGGTGTCGAGGCTGGCCGTCGCACCCTTGACGTCAGTGCCGACGACGGCGGCCTTGTCGAGGAAGTACTTCACGGCGCCGTCGTCGGAGCAGCTGATGATCTGCTCGTCGGGCTTGTCGGTGGAGCCGCCTTCCTTCGCGCCGTCCTGGCTGCAGTCCAGCGCAGCGAAGGCCTGCGGGGTGTAGACGTCGCCGGACTTCGGCCCGGTGTAGGGCGCTCCCGAGTCGGTGGGGGTCGGCGTCGGAGCAGCGCTCGGCACCGGGGACTTCGTGGCCGCCCCGCTGGCTGTCGGCACCGGCGTGGGGGTCGCGGCGAGCAGCGCGGGCGGCACGGCCCGACCGTTGGTCGTCGCGGTCGGCGCCGGGTTGGCGGTGGCGACCGGGGCGCCGCTCGGGGCGCCACTGGGGATCACCACCGGCGGGGTATTGATCGGCGCACCGCTACCGGCCTGCTGCTCGAGCACCTCACGGAAGCGCAGCTGCGCGGTGACGGTCAGCGCCTTGAGCGACTCCCGGGTGCCGCCTGGCACCGAGACGACGATGTTGCTGCCCTGCGTGACGACCTCGGCCTCGGCGACGCCGAGCCCGTTGACGCGGCGCTGGATGATCTCGATCGCCGTCTCGAGCTGGTTCGCCGTCGGCGGCGGGCCGTCGCGCTCCGGCTGCACCTGCAGCACGACACTCGCCCCGCCCCGCAGGTCAAGGCCGAGCTTGGGCTTCAACGGCCCGTTCTCGCCACCGAACCACACGATCGTGTACATGATCGCGAGCAGCGTCACGAGGGCGCCGAAGTACCTGCCGACATGCAGCTGGTTGCGGGACGCTGGACCTGAACGTGCCACGGCCTGGTGTCTCCTGTGTCGTCTGACGGGTCATCGAGCGCCCGGGCGGGGCGCAACCTGCGGAACGCTAGCCGCAATCCTGCCTCGCGTGCGCCAGGTGGGCCCCGGCAGGGGTCGTACGACATGATCGACGAGCGAGTACGCCGGGATGGTTCCCGGCCCGCGGGGCCCTCCGACCAAGATCACGGCGCGATCGGTGTGATGACACGCCGGGGCGGATTCAGTCGGTCGTCGCAAGCACTCGGGTGAGTGCCTCGCGTGGGCTTTGCCAATCTAGGGTCTTGCGGGGCCGGTAGTTGAGCTCGTTGGCGACGCGCCGTAGGTCTTCGGCGGTGTGGACGCTGAGGTCGGTGCCCTTGGGGAAGTACTGGCGTAGCAGCCCGTTGGTGTTCTCGTTGCTGCCGCGCTGCCATGGGCTGCGGGGGTCGCAGAAGTAGATCTGCAGGCCGGTGTCGATGCGCAGCGTCGCGTGCTGGGCCATCTCGCTGCCCTGATCCCAGGTCAGCGACCGCCACAGCTGCACCGGAAGCGTGGTGATCGCTGAGGCGATCGCGTCGCGGACCGCCTCAGCGCCGTGACCGGTCAACGCCGGCCCGTTGTTGACTCTCGGGCCCGCGTGGTCGTCCATCGGCGGCAGGTGCAGCAGCATCGTAAAGCGGCTGCTGCGCTCGACCAACGTCCCGATCGCCGAGCTGGCCAGGCCGATGATCAGGTCGCCCTCCCAGTGCCCGGGAACGGCCCGGTCCTCGGCCTCGGCGGGCCGCTGGCTGTTCATGACCTCCTCGGTCACGAAGCTCTTTCCGCGGCCACGCGTCCGCGCGCGCGGGACGCGCAG
>JBKKBU010000445.1:0-3981 GCA_046713755.1 Mycobacteriales bacterium | reverse complement strand
CGCGCGCCCACCCCCGCACCGGTCCGAGCTGGGGCCGGCCCCAGCGCGGCGCGGTGAGCTCACCGGCGCCCTCGATGGAGCGACCCGCCCCGTGCGCGGCCCGCGGCCCGACCACGGCCGGGGGGAGCACGACGGCGGCGGCGAGGTGGGCAACCGGCTCGCCCACGCTCACGCACACGGTGAGCGCCGCACTGCCGGCCTACACCATGCGCAGGTCCGGGGGCGTCGTCACGGCGACCGATGAGGGTTCGGCCTCGGGCGCGCGGGTCAGCAGCGCCCACAACGCAGGAGTGCCGACCGCCAGCAGCTCAGGGCGGTGCAACGCAAGAGCGCCGGCGGCGCCGAGGGCACCGACCGCCGCCAGCGCGATCGCCTGGGTCGACGGTCGCCAGCCCAGCGGGGCCCGTCTCACTCGGGGCGGGTCGCCGGCGTGGGCACCGCGGCGAGGATCTCCTCGACCAGCCGCTCCGGCCGGACGCTCTGCGCCCACAGCTCAGGACGTAGCACCAGGCGGTGCGCGAGGGCGGGCACGGCGACCGCCTGCACATCGTCCGGTAGGACATGGTCCCGGCCGCGCAGCAGTGCCCGCGCTCTGGAGAGCTGAGTCAGGGCGAGGCTGCCGCGGGGACTGGCGCCGACCAGGGTCTGCGGGTGCTGCCGGGTCGCCGTGACGAGGGCCACGCAGTAGCCGAGCAGGTCCGCATCGACGTGCACCTGCTCCACCGCAGCCCGCATGGCGAGCACGCCGGCCGCGTCAGTCACGGCGGCCAGCTCGATGAGGTCGGTGCGACGCGTGATGCGGTTCGCGAGCAGGGCCGCCTCATCCTCGGCAGACGGGTAGCCGAGTGAGATCCGTAGGAGAAAGCGATCGAGCTGTGCCTCGGGCAACGGGTAGGTGCCTTCGAACTCGATGGGGTTGTCGGTCGCCAGCACGACGAAGGGCTGCGGCAGTGCCCGGGTCTCGCCCTCGACAGTCACCTGACCCTCGGCCATCGCCTCGAGCAGGGCAGCCTGGGTCTTGGGTGGCGTCCGGTTGATCTCGTCGGCGAGGAGCAGCTGGGTGAACACCGGCCCGGCCCGGAAGAGGAACTGCCCGGACGTCTGGTCGTAGAGGTGCGAGCCGGTGATGTCGCCGGGCAGTAGGTCGGGGGTGAACTGAACCCGACCGAACGCCAGGCCCAAGGCGGTCGCGAAGGATCGTGCCGTGAGGGTCTTGCCCACGCCGGGCAGATCCTCCAGCAGGACGTGGCCGCCGGCGAGCACCCCGGTCAGCACCAGCTCGAGGATGGGGCGCTTACCGAGGACCGCACGTTCGACCTCGTCGAGCACAGCCGTTGCTGTCCTGCCCGCCGCAGCCACCTCCCGCTTGCTCACAGGGTCTCCATCCGATCCACCAGCTCCTCCAGCTGCCGACGGTCAAGGCCGCCACCGTGACTGTCGTCGCTGAGTCTCCGGTCGGCAGCAATGACCTGCCATGCACTCTCGCCGAGCTCGCTGCGGACCGCCGCGGCGCCCCGCTGTTCGAGCGGGGCCGCGACGAGGTGCTGCAGGACGGGGCGGAGCTGCAGGTCAACCAGCCGGGCCGACCGACCGGCTTCCGCCACCGCGCTGCAGAGGCGTTCGAACGACGCAAAGCGGTCACGCCCGTCCCGCACCGGGGAGGGGCGCCGACTCGAGCGGTCCGAGGCTGGCAGTCGGGTCAGCAGCCCGAGCAGCGCGAGGGTGCCTTCGACCTGGACGACGACGAGAGCTGCCTGGTCGCCGCCGAGCGCGCCTGCCACGGCGACGGCGACGGTGGCCACCAGGAGCAGCTTGATCACCGGGCCGCCAGTAGGGCATCGAGGGCACGCTGGGCGACGGTCACGTCGGCGGTGGTGATCGGGTGGTCGGCGAAGCGAGCCAGCGTGAACAGCTCCGTCAGCTGGCGAGCAGGGCCTTCGGGGGCACCCGTGTTGACAGCACGCTCGAGCAGACCTGCGGGGGTGCCGGTCTCCCCGCGCTCGACACCGGCATCGGCCAGGGCTGATTCGAAGGCGGCGTAGGCCTCGACGACCCGCTGCCGCGGCGCCGCCCCTTCGGTGGAACGCAACGACCTGGCGGCTGCAGCCAGCCCTGCCCCCAACGCCCCGTCCGGCGCCATCGCAGACGGCTCCGACAGTGGGTCGGTGTCGCTCGCGGACCGGACGTGCCGGTGTCGAGCCGCAGCGGCCAGCATCACCACCAGGACCAGGACGCCGACCAGCAGCAGGCTGCCGCCATCACGGTCCATCGGCAGCTCAGCGGGCACCGGCGGCGCCGTCGGCTCGGCCGTAGGAACGTTCGGCGGCGCCTGCTTGCGATCGTTGCGGATCTGGTCCCAGAGCACCGCCAATCCGCAAAACACGGTGAGGATCAGGAGCGACCGGACCGTTGAGCGTCGACGGGGGAGCGCCCGCTCCTCGCCGGTGGTCAGCAGCAGCGACAGGACGAGGAGCAGCCCGCCGAGCACCACAGCAGCCAGCACGATGACACCCAGCAGCTGCGGGTCCGGTGGCCCCCACTGCCACGGCTCATCGGAGGCCGCACGGAGGCCATCGCCACTGAGGCCGACGGCGACGACGACGAGCCAGCCGAGGACGGCCAGGCGCAGCGCGAACCAGGACCACCACGGGCCGGGTCGCCTCAGCACGCGCCCATCATGTCGTGCTGGAGCGGGCTTCGGCGCGCTCTAGCCCGCCGCAGCCTCCACTGTGCCCCCACCCTGCCTAGACCAGCGGGTCGCAGAGCCGGCAGGCAGTCAGCTCGGGGTCGTCGGCGCTGACGACCCGCAGTCCGTCGCGACCGCTGACCACGGCGCAGTCGCGCCGGTGCAACATGGATCCGGTCTTCGTCGCCACGAGGTCCGCACTCGTCCCGGGGGCGGCGCCGGTCGCGCGTGGCAGGTCGCCAGGCGCGCTCCCGGCGAGCAGGACCTCCAAGCGAGCCAGGCCGGCGTTGAGGTCGTCTCGGCCGCGGCGGGCTTCGCGGACCATGAGCGTCATCCAGTAGGCGAAGTAGACGAAGCCGCCAGATACCACCAGGGACAGCCCGAGCAGCCCGCCGGAGATCAGGTAGGGCAGCTGCTCGAACACCAGCGGCGTGCGTGACGCGCCGAGCCAGCCCAGCAGGACCAGGACGACGCCGAGCGGAAGCAGGACCCCGCCGACGATGAGCATCCAGCGGTCGTTGGCAGTGAAGCGGGCACCCCGGCCACGCAGGCCGCGCACGTTGGCCGCGAGCTTCTCCTGGCGGGCGAGCGCGTCGGTGCTGCCCGCGCCGGGTCCCGATACGGCGTCGACGGTCGTCACAGGGCTTCCTCCAGGAGGCACACGGAGGCCGGCGCCTCGAGCACTCGGTCAGGCAGTCGGCGGAATCCCGCCGCGACGAAGCCCGCACCGAGCAGACCCAAGGCGATCAGCGCAGGGGGCAGCCCGTCAGGAAGCGGCAGGCGCGCTGCGGCCAGCACGCCTTCGACCGGGCCGTTCGGTGCGACCACGGCGGGCGGCAGGTTGGACGTGGGGGGGACGATCGGGACGGGGTCGGTGCCGAGCACCGGCGGCACCGTCGTACCGCCCGTCGTCGTACCTCCGGGAACCGGGGTGAACCCGGTCGTCCCGCCGGTGTCTCCGCCGGTGCCACCGAAGGCGAACTCCGGGGCGGCGGTGGCGGTGACGCGGGTGCCGCCGAGGATGACGGTCATGGAGTTACCGGGCGACTGCGTCCAGAAGAACACCACGCTGCCGGAGTCATAGCTGACGCTGGCGCCCTCCACCAGCTTCGTCGGCTGGCTGACGGCAATGGTCATGCCGGCGCCGGCGATGGCCGTGTTGACCAGCGTGGTGGCGGCGGTCACGGGTGCGTTGTTGCCGTTCACCGTCACGCCGCGCTCGTCGATCGTTACGGGGATTCCGGCGATCTTGACGCCGCTGGTGACCGTGCGTCCGGTCGCGTCAGCCTTCACTC
>JBKKBU010000444.1:0-12484 GCA_046713755.1 Mycobacteriales bacterium | reverse complement strand
AGCCAGCCGGCACCGCTGCCGGTCGTGGCCGCGGCCGGCGAGCGCCGCGCCGGCCGGGTCCCGTGGTCGCAGCCGCTCACCGTGGTCGCGGCCTCGGGCACCCTGCGGGCTGTCACCGCCGCCGACCCCGACGGCACGGCCGTTGAGGGGGCCATCGCCGCCGACGGCATCTGGCGCTCCAGTGCGACGCTGCTGCCGGGTGCCACGTACACCGTGTCGGCTGTCGCGAGGGACTCTGCGGGGGCCAGCCACAGCACCCCGCTGACCGTCCGCACGGTGCCGGCGGCCAAGGTCCTGCACGCCCGCGTGTCCCCGCGGGACGGCGCGGTCGTGGGCATCGGCATGCCGATCATCGTGACCTTCGACCTGCCCCTGAAGGACAAGGCGACCCGCGCGCTGGTGGAGCAGCGCCTCGGCCTCAAGACCGAGCCGGCCGTGGAGGGCTCCTGGCGCTGGATGAGCGACACCGAAGCGCACTACCGCGGCGCCACCTTCTGGAAGCCCGGCACCACGATCACCGCAGCCGCCGACCTCCGGCGCCTGCAACTGCCGGACGGCACCTGGGGCTCAGGCTTTCGCCGCACCCAGTTCACGGTCGGCGCCGCGACGGTCTCCACGGTCGACGTGAAGAAGTTCACGATGACGGTGACCCGCGACGGCAAGGTCCTGCGGGTCCTGAAGGCCTCGATGGGGCGACCCGGTTACGAGACCCGGCGCGGGACCTTCATCGCGCTCGAGAAGTTCCGCTCCAAGGTGCTCGACGCCGCGAGCCTCGGCGTCTCGCGCCGGTCACCCGACTACTACCGCACCAAGGTGGAGCACGCGGTCCGCATCACCAACAGCGGCACCTTCACCCACGGCGCCCCCTGGTCAGTGAAGAACCAAGGCCTGCGCAACGTCAGCCATGGCTGCATCAACCTGGCGCCCGCCGATGCCAAGTGGTTCCACGACCTCACCCTGCGCGGCGACGTGGTCAACGTCGTCGGGTCCGGCAGCGCCCCGCGGCTCTGGGATGCCGGCTCGGCCGAGTGGAACATGTCGTTCGAAGAGTGGAAGTCCGGCAGCGCGCTCGCCTGACGTGCGTCGCGCGGATCAGCCTGCCTTGCGCTGCTGCGCCCTGCGGTCCCGCCGACGGGGCAGCTGCACCGGGGCGTGCACGCCGACCCCCAGCTCCCGCTCGGCGCGCATGCCGTGCAGCAGCGCCAGGGCGACATAGCCGGCCAGCCGGCACCCGGGGTCCGAGGCGAGCACCCGGTCGACGGCCATGTTGGCCAGCGCGCCGTCGCCCTGGCGCCAGGCACACCAGGCCAGCATCGTGGCGGGCACCTCGGTCCACGGGGGCACCGCGGCGCGCAGCAGCGCCGAGCACAGCGCAACGGCCGCCGGCAGCTCGGCGTCGGTCACTGTCGCCAACACCTCGTCGCGCACCAGCCGGCTGTCGAGACCGACCAGCAACGGCAGCAGCTCGTCGTCGGGCGGCGGCCCGAAGGGCCGCGCCATGAGCGCCCGGAACGACACCACGACCTGGGCCACGTGCTCGTCGAGCCCGCGCTCGCCCTCGAGCAGGTCCATCGTCCGCTCGTAGGCCAACTCCTCCAGCAACCACAGCCGCTCCTCCGCCACGTCCGATCCCGGCAGCGGCCCGGCCAGCGTCGCCAGCAGCGCATCGCGATCCGGCAGCACGACCCGGCCGTCGAGGACCGCTTGCGCGGCGATCGGCGAGGTGCCCGTGCGCAGGGGGACGCCGTCGGCAGGGCAGCACGAGCGCAGGCAGGAGTAGGAGAACCAGCGCTCGCGACGGACGCACAGCTGCTCGGTCACCTCGATCCCGGCCGCCACCAGCGCATCAGCCAGCCCCGTCACGAGGTCCCGCCACGGCAGCGTCGCCGGGTCTGACCCGTCCTCGCTGAAGACCACCAGGATCGCCGCGCAGGCGTCGTTGCGGCGGAGTGCCTCGACCGTGCGCTCGACAAAACCCGGATCCGACGAGGCGGGCAGCAGATCGGCGCGCATCGTCAGCCCCAGCCGCTTGCGCGGCGGTCGCAGCGACAGCACCACGAGCGACTGCGCGGGGTGGAACCCGGTCACGAACGGGATCGCGTCCACGATCGACCCGGGATCGGACAAGCGCAGCACCGGGCGGTCATCGGGAGCGGACGCGGGGATCGGCGAGGGAGTCGGCACAGGGGGACTGTGCACCGGCGGAACGGGCCGCGGGGCGGCGTACGAAGATCTGTGGATGAACCTACGTTGGGATGCGGTGACCGTGGACGCCCTCGACCCTGATCGCCTGGCTGCGTTCTGGGCCGAGCTGCTCGGCGTGGAGGTGCGCGGCCGGTGGGAGCAGTACGTCGGCCTGGTGCCGCAGGGGGACGGGCTGCCGCGGCTGGTCTTCCAAGGCGTGACCAGCAAGGGCCCCGGTAAGGCCGCGCTGCACCTCGACCTGCACGTGGCCGACCTGCCCGCACTCGACGCGGCGGTGGCGCGGGCTGTCGAGCTCGGCGCCACGCTCAGCGCCGAGGTCGAGCAGGGCGGCCAGCACTGGCGGGTCCTCGCTGATCCCGAGGGCAATGCCTTCTGCCTGGTCGCCGACTGACGAAACCGGCACACAGCGGACGCGCGGTCTGACAGCATCGGGGCTCGGACCACCGAGGGGGAACCGATGACCGAGCCTGACTACCCGCCGAACGCCGACATCCTGGGGGATGTCCTGCCGGCGCCGACGCCAGGCCGTTCCCGGGTCCGCACCGGTCTGGTGATCGCTGCGGCGGTGGGGTCGATCGGCGTCGCCGGCGCCGGGGTCGTCGCCGCGATGTACCTGTCGGGCGGTGGCGCGCAGCCGGAGGACGTGCTGCCGAAGGGCGCCATCGCCTTCGTCAAGCTGGACCTGGACCCGGCAGCCAGCCAGAAGCTCAACATCTACTCGCTGTCCAAGCGGTTCCCCGACGCCGCCAAGGAGCTGAGCTCGGCCGATGCGTTGCGCGACGACGCGCTGCGCCTGGCGTTCTCCGACACGGTGGCCGGCCTCGACTACGACCGGGACGTCAAGCCGTGGCTGGGCGACCGCATCGGCGTCGCCGCCCTGCCGTCCGGCGGCGACGAGCCCGACGTGGTGGTGGCGCTGGCCTACACCGATCGCGACCGCGCCGAGCAGGCGCTCACGAAGATCAAGGCGGAGTCCACCGACTCACTCGACTACGTCTTCGTGGACGACTACGTGCTGCTGAGCGACGACGCGGCCGTGGTCCGCCGGGCCGCCGAGGCGAAGGAGCACCTGGCCGACGACAAGGCGTTCAAGGACGGGGTCGCGGCCCTGGACGGCGACCAGGTCGCCCTGGCCTGGACCGACGTCTCGCGGGTCTGGGACGCCCTGCCGGACGAGATGCGCACGCAGGCCTCGGCCAGCCCCGGCAGCACGGGCCTCAACCCCACCGGCCAGGTCGTGATCGGGGTGCAGGTCGAGAAGAACGCCGTCGAGATCACCGGCAAGACCGTGGACGTCAAGACCGGGATCGCCAGCCAAGACGCGCTCCGGCCCACGACCGGGACCGGCTTGGCCGCCGACCTGCCGGACGAAGCGATCGCGGCACTGTCGTTCGGCGGCCTGGGTGAGGCCCTCGTCACGACCTACGACGACGTCGTGAGCAGCCTCAAGGATCTGGCACCCGACATCGACGCACAGGCCAAGGAGTTCGGTCTCGATCTACCCAAGGACCTCGAGACCCTGCTCGGCACGGAGACCGCAGTGGCGGTCTGGGGTGACGACCAGGAGCCACAGGTGCTCGTCCGCACCCGCAGCGACTCGCCAGGCGACGCCCTGGCCGTGCTCAAGAAGGCCTTCGCGGCGAGCGGGGGCAGCGAGTCCGGCGAAGAGTTCGACGACTACGTCAAGAAGGTCGACCGCGGGATCGCCGCCGGCACTCCCGCTGCTCTGGCCGCAGCAGAAGCCGGCGGGCTGGGCGACCGCGAGCAGTTCCGTCGGGCTGTCCCCGACTCCGACTCGGCCGGCCTGGTGATGTGGGTATCGCTGCAGCAGGCCTTCCAGGTCGGTGACGTCCATGACCCCAACCTCGAACCCCTCGAGGCGATCGGTGTCACGGCCTCCGGCGGGGCCACCGGAGAGTTCCGGATCAGGCTGACCTTCCGGTAGCCGCTCGGGTCTGCGAGAGCGCCTCGACGAGGAGCCCGGCGAATCGCGTCGGTTGAGTTGCACAGGCATCGTGGTCGGCCTCGATCCGCAACGGCTCGACGCCGAGGGCTCGGGCGAGCGCCTCCTGCTTGCGGGGCGGCACCAGCCGGTCCTGGGTCATGACGATCACCGACGCCGGCACCCCGAGGCTGCCGACCCAACCGGAGCTGTCGAAGCGGGCCATCTCCCGGCCGGCCTCCGCGATGTCACGCGCACTGCCCCGGGACAGCTCGGCGGCCACCCAGTCGGCCCGGTCGGCCGCTGTCCCGGTGACCCGCACGGCGCCCCGCCACACCCCTACCGGGAAGGCCCCGAGGACAAAGCGCAGCGCACCCATCGTCCGCCAGAACACCTTCTGCCGGGCGTCGCTCCAGTCCAGCGCCGTCGCGCACAGCACGATGCCGGCGACCTGCCCCGGGTGCCGCTGCGCCATCAGCTGCGCGACCGGCCCGCCCATCGAGTAACCGACCACCTGCGCCTGCCCGATCCCCAGCTCCGTCAGCACCGCCGCGGCGTCGTCGGCGCAGTCGGCAAGCCGGAAGCGCTCGGCGCTGCGCAGCCCGCGCCCGTGCCCACGCAGGTCCATGGCCAGCACCCGGTAACCGGCCTGCGCCAACGGCCCGTAGCTGCCGAGCCAGTTGAGGTCGCTCGGGTACATCCAGCCGTGCACCAGCAGCACCGCCGGCCCGTCGCCACCGCTGTCGCGCACGAAGAACTCGCCGCGCTCGGGGACGAGGACGCCCCGACCCGGCGGCAGCGACCGCGGTGGCACCGGCGCTCCCGGCGCCCGGCGGGGTGCCCGCCGGCCGGCGTTGCGTCCCGTCCCAGCGGCGTTGCGGGCGGGGCGAGCCGCGTTGCGGGCGAGGCGCGGCGTACGACGAAGAGGCACGCCCCCATTGTGCCGGTCCCCCGCCGACCGGCCCCGCCCTCCCGGCTGTCACCACCCGAGGGCCCGTCCGACACACGAAGTGATCGCCGAGGCCAGCAGCCACGCTCAGCGGTGGGCGAAGTGGATCACTTCGTGTGCGGCATGAGCCCCTGGTCAGCGAGCGTCAGGTGCCGCGACGGACGCGAGGAGGCCGCGGCAGGCGCGCTCCACCATCGTCAGGACCTCGGCGAAGCCGTCGTCGTCGTAGTACGGGTCGGGGACATCCGCACCGTCGGCCAACGGGTCGAAGGACCGCAGCAGCCGGACCTTGGCGCGCGCTTGCGGTGTCGCAGCCAGCCGCAGCAGATCGCGCTCGTTGGACCGGTCCAGCGCGATGACGAGGTCCTCACTCGCGAACCACGCGGCGTCGAACTGCCGGGCCGCGTGGTCGAGCTCATAGCCCGCGGCCCGCAGGGTCTGCAGCGATCGTGGGTCGGCATCGCCGCCGACGTGCCATGACCCCGTCCCGGCGCTAGAGACGACGACCTGGTCGGACAACCCCGCCTCGGAGACCAGCCGGCGCATGACGGCCTCCGCCGTCGGAGACCGGCAGATGTTGCCGAGGCAGACGAAGCAGACGCGGACGGGCACGCCAGCAGTGTGGACGACCGACAGCTCCGTCGTACGGACGTGGTTGGGTCGTGCCGATGAGGGACGAGGCAGAACGGCACCTGCGGGCGCTGGCCGGCGAGCACGCCGTGCTGCGGGACGACCAGTGGACGGCGATCGACGCGCTCGTGACGGGGCGGCAGCGGGCGCTGGTGGTGCAGCGCACCGGCTGGGGCAAGTCGGCGGTCTACTTCGTGGCCACCGCGCTGCTGCGCGCGCGCGGCGCCGGACCGACGGTCATCGTCAGCCCGCTGCTCGCCCTCATGCGCAACCAGGTCGCTGCGGCGGACCGGGCAGGGATCCACGCAGCAACGCTCAACAGCAGCAACGTCGGCGAGTGGGACGAGGTCCAGGCGGCCATCCGGTCTGGGGCAGTCGACGTGCTGCTGGTCTCCCCGGAGCGCCTCAACAACCCCGGCTTCCGCGACGAGGTCCTCCCTCGGCTGGCAGCGACCGCCGGGCTGGTCGTTGTCGACGAGGCCCACTGCATCAGCGACTGGGGCCATGACTTCCGGCCCGACTACCGGCGGATCAAGACGCTGCTGACCGAGCTGCCGCCCGGGACCCCGGTGCTCGCGACGACCGCCACCGCCAACGAGCGGGTCGTCACCGACGTCGCGAGTCAGCTCGGCAACGACACCCTGGTGCTCCGCGGCTCACTCGACCGCGAGTCGCTGCACCTCGCGGTCGTCACGCTGCCCAGCGCCGCCCATCGCCTCGCCTGGCTCGCTGACGTGCTGCCCACCCTCACCGGCAGCGGCATCGTCTACACGCTGACCGTCGCCGCAGCCGATGAGGTCGCGGCCTTTTTACGGGCCCGCGGCATAACCGCCGCCGCCTACTCGGGCCGCACCGACGACGCCGAGCGCCGGGCTGCCGAGGAGGACCTGCTCGCCGACCGCGTCAAGGCGCTGGTCGCCACCTCCGCCCTCGGCATGGGCTTCGACAAGCCCGACCTCGGCTTCGTCATCCACCTCGGTGCGCCGGCCTCGCCGATCGCCTACTACCAGCAGGTCGGCCGCGCCGGTCGCGGTGTCGAGCGCGCCGACGTGGTGCTGTTGCCCGGCGCGGAGGACGAGGCCATCTGGCGCTACTTCGCCTCCCTCGCGTTTCCCACCGAGGAGCAGGTACGCCGGGTGCTGCAGGTGCTCGGCGACGCTGGTCGGCCGATGTCGACGGCCGCCCTCGAGCCGCACGTGGACCTGCGTCGGACCCGGCTCGAGACGATGCTGAAGGTGCTCGACGTCGACGGCGCCGTCCGTCGGGTCCAGGGCGGCTGGACCTCGACCGGGCAGCCGTGGGGCTACGACGCCGACCGCTACGCCCGGGTGGCTGCGGCCCGCGAGGTCGAGCAGCAGGCGATGCGCGACTACCAGTCCACTGACAGCTGCCGGATGGAGTTCCTGCGCCGCCAGCTGGACGACCCCGAGGCCGCGGTGTGCGGTCGCTGCGACCGGTGCACCGGGAGAGCCTGGCCGGCCGCGGTCTCGGGCGAGGCGCTGTCCGCAGCGCAGGCAGCCCTGGGTCGGCCGGGGGTCGAGCTGCCACCCAAAAAGCTCTGGCCCACCGGGATGGCGACCCTCGGTGTCGCCCTGACGGGCAAGATCGCCGATCCGGCCGCGCCCGGCCGCGCACTGGGGCGGCTGTCCGATGTGGGCTGGGGCACCCGGCTCCGCGCGCTGTTCAGTGAGCCCGACCAGCCGGTGCCCGACGACGTCGTCGCGGCAATCGTGAAGGTGCTGGCCGGCTGGGGTTGGGAGCAGCGACCAGTCGGGGTCGTCGCCGTGCCCTCCCGGTCTCGCCCGCAGCTCGTCGGGTCGCTGGCTGCGCGCCTCGCGGAGGTCGGTCGGCTGGCCTTCGTCGGGACCCTCGCGCGGGTCCGCGACGAGCCGCCGGGCGCCGGCCGGTCCAACAGCGCGCAGCGGTTGCGGGCCGTCCACGGGACCTTCGCGGCCGGGTTCCCCCTGCCCACTGGGCCGATCCTGCTCATCGACGACCGGGCCGACACCGGCTGGACCCTGACCGAGGCCACCCGCATCCTCCACGAAGCGGGCAGCGGCCCGGTGCTGCCGCTGGTGCTCGCCCTCGACGGCTGACGAGGCGCGGGTCACACCGACCCGCCCCGTAGCGTTGCAGCCATGACAGCAGCCTCTCGATGGACCGTCCGCTCGCTCGCCGAGCAGACCGGCAAGACCTCCGTCATCACCGGCGGCAACAGCGGCATCGGCCTGGAGGCCGCTCGCGAGCTGGTGGCCCGCGGCGCCCACGTCGTCCTGGCCTGCCGGGACACCGGCAAGGCCGAGGCCGCCCGGCGCACCCTCGGTGGCAGCGGCAGCACGTCGGTCGGTCAGCTCGACCTCGCGGACCTCGACAGCGTGGCGACGTTCGCGAAGCAGGTCGCGGAGGAGCAGCCCGTCCTCAACGGGCTGGTCTGCAATGCCGGCGTCATGGGCGGCGCCCTCGCGTTGACCGCCCAGGGTCACGAGCGGCAGATGGGCACCAACCACCTCGGCCATGCCGCCCTGGTCAGCGCCCTGTGGCCGACCCTCGTGCAGTCCGCCGGTCGGGTCGTCGTCATCTCGAGCATCGCCGCCCGCGGGGGCAACCTGTCGGCGACCACCACCGTCGACGAGCTGGTCCTGCCCCAGCCCTACGTTCCCGGCCAGGTCTACGCCCGGACCAAGCAGGCCAACCTGCTGTTCGCGCAGGAGCTGCACCGGCGGGCCGTCGCGGCCGGCGCACCCGTCGCCGTCGTCGCGGCCCACCCCGGGGTCAGCGCGACCAACCTGTTCGCCCGTCAGCAGCAGGACTCCGGCCGCGGCTGGCTGGTGCCGGTCATCACGCCGCTCAACAAGCTCGTCATGCAGTCGCCTCGGGCCGGCGCCGAGCCCACCCTGCGGGCCCTCGACCACTCGACGCCGAGCGGCGCGTTCGTGGGCCCGCGCAAGCTGGGCCAGTGGCGCGGCCCCGCCGAGCTGCTCGACGTCTACTCGACCGGCTCCGACCCCGCCGTTGCGGCCCGACTGTGGGACCTCACCGAGGAGATCCTCGGCGCCCCACTGCTGCCGTGATGAGCATCGGCTGAGAACCGGGCGGACTCGCCGCACCCTGCAGCTGCTCTCCCTGCCTGCCGGTGCCGTTGCGCTGTCGGCCGAAGGTGTCGTACGCCGCATCGCGGGCCAGGACCCCGAGCAGGTCAGGACCCGATTGCGGGCCCGCTCGACGGCCCGCACCCGGCGGGTGCTCGGCGACCTCAAAGGCGGCGCACTCAAGGCCGGGCAGCTGCTCTCGACCGTCGAGGCGCTGTTCCCCCAGGACCCGGAAGCGACCTGGCGCGAGGCGCTCACGTCGCTGCAGTCGGACGCCGGCGCGTTGCCCTTCGGCGACGTGGAGCCGGTGCTGTGCGCCGAGCTCGGGCCGTCCTGGCGCGAGCTGTTCAGCTCCTTCGATCAGACCGCGGTCGCGGCCGCCTCGCTCGGCCAGGTGCACCGCGCGACCTGGGCCGCGGACGGTCGGGCGGTGGCGGTGAAGGTGCAGTACCCCGGCATCCGGGAAGCCCTGGCGGCTGATGTCCGCACCATCAGCGCGGTCTCGCGACTCACGGCCCTGGTAGCCCGCGGACTATCCCTGCCACCGTTGGTCGCCGAGCTGCGCGAGCGGCTCATCGAGGAGCTCGACTACCTGCACGAAGCCGCGTCCCAAACCCGCTTCCGGGAGGCCTTTGGCGACGACGCCGTCATCCCCGAGGTGGTCCGCGCGACCGGCCGGGTCCTGGTCATGGACTGGCTCGACGGGGTGCCCCTTGCGGACGTCGCGCAGACGGCCGACCAGCAGACCCGTGACCGTGCCGCTGCGGCGTA
The DNA here is from genome assembly GCA_046713755.1 of Mycobacteriales bacterium. GTDB lineage: Bacteria > Actinomycetota > Actinomycetes > Mycobacteriales > SCTD01 > JAUYQP01. The sequence continues at coordinate 2,898 of JBKKBU010000444.1, read as the reverse complement.
CCAGCTGTTCTTGGTCTCGGGACCGGAGCGGGCGGGACTGCTCCACACCGACCCGCATCCTGGCAACTTCCGATGGCTTCCCGATGGCCGCCTCGGGGTGCTCGACTTCGGCTCGACACTGGCCATGCCGAGCGGGATGCCGTCGACGTTCGGGCGGCTCATCGCGGCGCTGCTGTCGGGCGACTCGAAGCTGGTGGAACAGCGGCTGCGCGCCGAGGGCTTCGTCAAGCGCGCCGTCGAGGTCGAGAAGCTGATGGACTACATGGCGCCGTTCAGCGAGCCAGCACGGCACGAGGAGTTCCGCTTCTCGCGGGACTGGCTGCGGTCGGAGTTCGGGCGGGTCAACGACCCCCGCAACCCGGACTTCGGGGTGGCGCTCAAGCTCGACCTGCCGGCCGAGCACCTGTTCACGCACCGGGTGTGGCTGGGCATGGTCGGCGTGCTCTGCCAGCTCGAAGCGACCGTGCCGGTCGGGCCGGTCCTGCGCCGCTGGCTTCCCGGTTTTTAGCGGCTCAGTCTCCGAAGGTGTCGAGCAAGACCGAGCGGGTCACCTCGACGAGGTCGCCGGTGCGCTCCATCACCTGCCGCTGCCGGGCCGCCGACGTCCCGCGTGCCACGGCCTGATCAGCGAGCTCGGACACCTCGTCCCACTCCTCGGCGTCCTCGAGGTCGTGGCGCAGCCGCTCGAGCAGCTCGCTCACCAACTGCGACGCCGGCACCAGGGTGTGTGACCGCAGGTCCAGCAGTTCGCCCTCGAGGCCGTGCCGAGCGGCCCGCCAGCGCGCGGCCCGCAGTGCCTCCGGCCGGACCTCCGGGACCGGACCGTCCAGCGATGCGACCCGGACCAGCGACCGGACGAGCGCGGCGTGCAGCACCACGTCGTCGAGGATCGGCATGACGTCGGCGACCCGGATCTCGACGGTGGGGAACTTGGTGGACGGCCGCGCATCCCAGTACAGGTGGGACGCGTCGTCGACCAGGCCGGACGTGACCATGTCGGCCACCACCTCGTCGTAGCGCTCCTTCGACCCGAAGACCTCGGTCGCTCCCGTGACCGGCCAGCGCCCGAACCACTGGGTGCGGTACGACGCGTACGACGTGTCGGTGCCCTCCCAGAACGGCGAGGAGCCCGACAGCGCGAGCAGCACCGGGAGCTCGGGGCGGATCCGGTCGAGGACGTGGACGGCGACCTCGGTGGACGGCACCGAGACGTGCACGTGGCAGCCGGCGATCATCTGCTGCAGCGCGAGCACCCCCCACCGCTCGAGCAGCGCGAGGTAGCGCTCGCCGGCGGTGAGCCGCTGGTCCCGCCAGGACGAGAAGGCATGGGTGCCCGCGACCAGGATCCGGCAGCCGGACTCCTGTGCGGCCTGGTCAGCCCCCTGCCGCAACCGCCCGACCTCGCGCCGGACGTCGGCGAGGCTGGCGATGACCGGTGTGGCGATCTCCACCTGGGCGGTCGAGATCTCCCCCTGCGCGCAATCACCGAGCAGCTCGATCGCCCGTTCGGTGACCTGCGGTGCGTCCGTGAGAGCGAGCGTCTCGACGTCGACGAGGTGGTACTCCTCCTCGACGCCGAGGGTCGCGCCGACCGTCATCCGCGGGCCCCCCGGAAGTCCGGCGCTCGCTTGCCGAGGAACGCCGCCACTCCTTCGGCGTACTCGGGCGAGGTGTACGACGCGTGGTATAGCGCGCGCACCGACTCGTCCTCGCTCCGGTCGCCGGCCGCGATCCGAGCCAGCAGCTGCTTGCCACCGGTCAGGGAGATGCGCGCCCGCGAGGCCAGCAGAGCGGCGAGCGCGTAGGCCCGAGCCTCCACGTCGTCGGCGACCTCGTGCACCAGCCCGATCCGCAAGGCGGTCGCGGCGTCGAGCAGCTCCCCGGTCATGAGGATCCAGGCCGCCCATGCCTGCCCGACGACGTCGACGAGCCGAGCGGTCGACGGCATCGCGTAGACGATGCCGAGCTTGGCCGGCGTCACCCCGAAGCGCGCGGTCGCGTCGCAGACCCGTAGGTCGCACGCCACCGCGACCTGCGTCCCACCACCGATGGCCCAGCCCTGCACCAGCGCGATGGTTGGTTTTACGCAGCTGACGATGGCTCGCTCCCCTGCCGCCACCGCGGCGCCGTAGCGCTCCGCGTCGGCGGGCTGCAGCCGTAGCTGCTCGAACTCCGAGATGTCGGCGCCGGCCGAAAAGGGACCGCCGGGCGTCCCGCGGAGCACCACGACATCGACGCCGTCGTCGGAGGCCAGCTCGGGCAGGACCCGGGCAAAGTCCTCCCACATCGCCAACGAAATCGCGTTGTGCTTGTCGGGCTGGTGCAGCTCGATGGTCGCGACGGTGCCCTCGCGCGTCACGCGCAGTCCGGTGTCCACCCGGACATCCTGCAGGATGGCGACGTGTGCGCCCGCCTCCGCCGCCTTGTGCTGCCCGTCACTGTGCCCGTGGCGGCCGGCCTGGCCGAGCTCGTGCCGGACGCCGATCACGACGACGGCTGGTGGCTGTCGGTCAACGGCGTCCCGCAGAGCTACGTCGACACCGCGGATCCCACGCACCTGGAGTTCGAGTACGTCCGGATGATCGGTGACGTCCTTGACGTGCTCCCGCCGGGACCGCTGGCGGCCGTCCACCTCGGTGGCGGCGGCTGCACCCTCCCCCGCTACGTCGCTGCAACCCGTCCCAGCTCGCGGCAGCTGGTCCTCGAGTACGACGAAGCGCTAGCTGCTCTGGTGCGCGAGCAGTTGGGCTGCGACGGCTTCAAGCTGCGCGTCGCCGACGCCCGTGCCGGCCTGGCAGCGCTGCGGCCGGACGAAGCCGACGTGGTGGTAGGTGACGTCTTCGCCGGGGCCGCACTGCCGGTGTCGCTCACGTCGGTCGAGTTCGTGCGCGAGGTGAA
>JBKKBU010000443.1:0-4286 GCA_046713755.1 Mycobacteriales bacterium | reverse complement strand
GCCCGCCAGGACGCGAGGGCGGCCGCCACCGAGGCGGCTCCGGCGAGCAGCGCCGGCGCGGGCGCAGCGCCGAGCGGTACGACGACCCCCGCGAGCGGAGCGGCGACGACACCGAGTGCGGACGTCGTCGAGGGAACCCCGAATCCGGCCGGATCCAGGTCGACCGGGTCGTCGTCATCCCCAGTCGCCAGCGCCCCGGCGTAGATGCCTGCACCGATCAGTAGCGCCCCGGCACACCGGGCCACCGCGAGGTCGTCCGAGGTGGAGAAGCCGAGCCGCAACCCGGTGCGGATCTCGACGGCAACGAGGATCACCGCGCCGATCGCGGCCAGCAACGCCGGGGTCCGGGAGCGACCAGTGCGACCGGCGAGGGCGAGGCTCGCGCCGGCGAGGGCTACCCACGCCGCGACCGCCAGCAGCTGGACGGAGCCGAGCAGCGCGAAGGGGACGCCGGGCTCCATGCGGGGAGTCTAGGGAGTGCGCCCGCACCCCGACGGTGTCTGCAGCGGCGCGTCAGCAGCCGATCGGCGTACCACCGTCGCGCAGGACTCGCAGCCCGACGAGCGCGTCGTGCAAGGTCCCGGACCTGATCAGCGTGAGGCCGTCCGGAATGCTGCCGGCCGCCTCCTCGCAGTTGCCCGCTGGCACGAGGAAGACAGTGGCGCCCACGCGGCGGGCACCGAGCAGCTTCTGGCTGATGCCGCCGATCGGGCCGACGATGCCGTCGGCGCTGATCTCGCCGGTGCCCGCGACGTGCCGACCGCCCGTGACGTCCACCTTGTCGAGCTTGTCGACGATGCCGAGCGCGAACATCAGGCCGGCGCTCGGCCCGCCCACGTCCTTGAGGTTGATTGTGACGTTGAGGTCGCGGACCGGGGTGGGCTCGGTGACAACCCCGATCACCGGCCGGGCCGGCGCGTCAGGGTTAGCCGGGTCCTCAGGTGACGCCGCGGTCGTGACGTCGACCTCCAGCACCTGCGGCGCTGCGCCACGTCGGTAGCCGATCCGCACCGAGGCGCCCGGCAGCCGCTGGCCGATGAGCTGCCGCAGCCCCACGCCGTCCAGGACCGCCTTGCCATCGACCTCGACGACCACGTCGCCCTTCTGCAGCTTCCCCGTCGACGGGCCCTGCGGGACGTCGCTGATCGTGACGACCTCGGAGCGGATGTCGAGCTCACGCAGCGCGGCCGCGGTTGCGGTGTCCTGGGAGGCGCGCATCGACTCGGTGTTAGCGGCGGCCACCTCCGCATCGGTCTGGTCCGGGGGGTAGACGAGGTCGCGCGGCAGCACCGCCTGGTCCCTGGCGAACCACCCCCACACGGCCGCGCCGAGGGTCAGCCGCGGAGTGACGCTGACCGTCGTCAGGTCGAGCTTGCCCGAGGTGGTGAACGTCGGCCGACCCTCGATCTCGATGACCGGCTTGCCCGCCTCGGTGCCGGTGCTGCCCAGGGTGTCGAACGTCGGCCCCGGCTCCAGGGCGACATAGGGCACCTGGGTCACCGCACCACCGACCGTCAGACCGACGGCAAGCGCCGTGCCGAGCCACAGGGTCAGTGCGCGCCGAGTCACCTCGAAAGCGTAGGTGAAGGACGCCAGGACAGCAGAACGGCCGAGCTCGACGAGGAGCCCGGCCGATCCGTCGTACGAGTTCTAGGAGAAGAAGCCGAGGCTCTTCGCGCCGCCGTTGGCGTGGGCCATGGCCGGCTCGGCGTCAGCGACGACCTCCAGGACCGGGGCGTCGACGGGTGCATCAGCGACCGCATCGACCCCGGTGGCCTCGACATCAGGCTCGGCAGCAACCGCAGGCTCCTCGGCGACCGGCTGGGCGGGGACCTGCGGCGCCTCGACGGCACCGGGCAGCTCGACCTTGATCACCGTGCGGAACGCCAGCGGCACCTCGGCGAGCGCGTGCACGCTGACCTCGTTGATGCCCTCGACGTTGCGCAGGTGCTCCACGAGGCGCACGGCGTCCTCGAGGCTGGCGACGCGACGGAACGCAGGGGTCCCGTCGTGAGCGGGGAAGAAGACGACGTGCTCCACGAGCGTGCCCCTCTGCAAAGTGTCTGGTGGACGGATCCGACGGATGTGTTCTCGGCACACCGTCACCCCTTCCTTAACTAGTCGTTGGGGGCGGTGTCGTCATGGGTGTCCTGCAGGACGTCCCGCGCCCAGCGAGGCTCCCTCGACGGTTTCGTCCGAATTGACCCCTTCGGGCGGAAGGAATCCCGTCGCAGCTGTCGAAAGATGGGTGCGCGAGGTTCTCCCAGCACCTCCGTTATCTGGGTAGTCGGTCGTACCCAGCCCCCGACGGAAGAGGCGAGATGTCCTCGATGTATGACCTGCCGGGCCTCCAGGCCCCGGCGCCGGTCACCTCCCCCGACGCTCCTGCGCGTCCGCGCCTGCGCGTCGTCCCCGACGTCCCGCTCGACTTCGAAGCGGCCGTCCGCACACTGACACCCCGGCTGGTGCGCTACGCCACCCGCCGGCTCGGGGATGCGCACGAGGCCGAAGAGGTCGTGCAGGAGGCGTTGCTGCGCGCCTACAAGAACCACGCCGAGCTGCTCACGGAGGACGACCTCGCCGCCTGGTCGACCTGCGTCACCGGCAGGCTGGTCATCGACCGGCTCCGGGTCCGCGGGCGGTCCACCTCCGTGGCCGACGTCCCCGAGGGCGCCCGCGTCGGTCGCGACACCGCCGACGTCGTGGTCGCCCGGGACGAGGCCCGCACCGCCTTGGACTCACTCGACGCGATGCCCGCTCGGCAAGCCGCCGTCCTGTGGGCCCGCGAGGTGGAAGGCCTGGCGTACGACGAGATCGGTGCTCGCTTCGGCATGACCGAGCCGGCCGTGCGCTCGATCCTCACCCGCGCCCGCAAGGCGCTCCGCAAGGAATACGCCTCGCGCGGTGGCACCCTCCCCGCCGGCGGCCTGGCCGCCATCGCCCCCTGGGCGGACGGGCTCGGGTGGCTGGACCGGCTGCGTGGCGCAATGGGGCGGATGACCGCTCCGGCCGCGTTGTCAGCCGTCGGCGTCGGCATCCTGGGCGGCAGCATGCTGCTGATCCCCAGCCTCCAGCCCGTCACCGACGCCCCCCACTCCGTCCAGACCACCGTGATGACACTGCTCCAGGTGACGGCCGACACCGACGTCTTGCACGGCCTGTCGCCCGCACCAGTAGGCGGGCCGCCGGCAACCGGGACCGCCGCGCCCACCGATACGGCCGGCCTCAACGCGCCTATCGACCGTATGCAGCGCGGCCTCGGCGCCATCGTCGCCCCGCTGTGCACCGAAGCCGACGGCACGACCGTCACGCCGCCCCCCGCCAGTGGGCAGGCACCCGTCACGCTGCCTATCAACGCACCTCTCGGCGGGCAGCAATTGGGCGTCGGCGACTCCGAGTGCGCGAAGGGCGAGTCGGAGTCTCGCTACGAGGTCAATTCCCCCGTTGACGACCCCACCGGCCTCGGTCTCGGTGGCGCTGTCGTCTGGGCCGGCGAGAAGTGCGCCATCGAGGGCGACCAGCTCGCGCCCGCAGCTCCGTATGCCTCCACCCCTGCTTCGTCCGGCACCGCCACCTGCAAGACCCAGCCCCGTAAGGACCAGTCATGACCGCCCGCCGCGTGATCCTTTCCTTCGTGATAGCCGCCACGGCTCTTGGCGCGAGCGCACCCGCGCTGGCCTCAAGCTCCGACGCTGACACCAAGCGGTACTGCGTAGCGCTCTCGAGCGATCCGGAGAAGCAGCAGTACGCCCCGATCTGTGTGTGGATTCCGGGCGAGGCCGACCAGTAACCGAGCGCCGTATGCCGCTGCTTGCCGGTAGCTATACCGGTCAGTTTCAGGCCGGGCTTTCACCGGGACAACTGCCGACAAGCGGGTCGAGGGTGTGCGGTCGGGACAGTTGGGACGGCCGGCGGGCTTAGCGGGTGGCGGGCTCGGCGGGGCTGGGAACGCCGCGGGGGGCCGGGACCGGGCTCGACATCGCGGAGCGGAAGCGGTCGTACTCCGCCACCGAGTCGACGGCCGCTTCGGGACCCCGCACCCGGCTGGTCCAGGACGCGTAGACGATCGCGCCGATGGTCGCCAGCGGCACTGGCAAGAGCCAGGCGAGCCAGGGGGCCATCAGAACTCCAGAGGTAGCGGGCGCACCCTCATCGTAGGGCCGAATCGTCGACAAGTCTCGTAGGCATCAGGGTGACCCCACCCACTCCTGCTCACCGTCGGTGAAGACCTGCCGCTTCCAGATCGGGACGGTGGCCTTGAGGTCGTCGATGAGCCGGCGGGCCGC
>JBKKBU010000442.1:0-2973 GCA_046713755.1 Mycobacteriales bacterium | reverse complement strand
CGAGTGGACCGTGTTGGACGCGTGGACGGCGATGCCGTCGTTGGCGATCACGGCACCGGCAGCATCCCGCTGGACCACCCGGAGCGGGCTGTCGGCCACCACTCGGTCAACGGTGGTGCTGGCGCTGTCGGTGGTGTGCGCGTCCGTACCCCCCAGCGTGCCGTCAGTGATGCCGCTCACGGCGAAGGTCCCCTGGGCGCTGGCCGCCGCGGCGTAGCCGAGACTGCCGGGGTCATCGCAGGACGTCAGCTCCTGCGGCAGGGAAGACAGCGCAGCGATGTCGCGGGGGTGCACCCCGGCGGGCACCGGCAGCAGCGAGCACAGCAGGTAGTCCCAGTCCTGCTGCTCCATCCCCGTGGTCTTGTCGTGCCACCCCAGCAGCGAGAAGTTCATCGCAGAGCGTGGGTTCGTCAGGAGCTTGTGGGTGTCGGTGTCGTAGGCCCGCGCGGTGCCCAGCGGATCGCCCGATACGTAGGCGGAGTGCGCGCCCGCAGCCCGGCTGGTCGTCTTGCCAGCTTCGATCGGACCGGAGGTCTTGTTGGGCGCGTAGGCGGCATTCACCGCGCCGGTGGTGTGCGCGAGCTCCATGCCCACGAGCGAGCCGGCCGGGATCCCTCCGAAGGTGGAGTTGCGGACCGCACGGCTGAAGGCCGCGATGCCGGGGCCGGCGGAGACCAGCGCCGTCGTGCCGGTCGGCTTGACCCCGAGCTGACCGAAGCCGTCGGCGCAGTTGCTGGACCCGTTGACCGACGTTGACGGCCCATCGCTGACCGCCGGGTCGATCTGCCCGAGCACCCGGTCCATGTGGGTGTTGGTGGCGACGCTGTTCCAGGCCACCCGGTGGGCGGTCAGCAGCGGGGCGATGGTGCCCGAGAAGATGCTGCCGTCCGCGCAGAGCGGTGCGGCGATCGGCAGCCTGACGCCGGTCGACTCCTGGTACTTGATGGCATCGTCAGCCGCCGGGAACAGCCGGCGGGCCGTCCCGAACGCGTCGGTCACCGTGTCCCGGGTGTCCTTGTCGTACTGGGTGGCAAGCGCCGCGTCCCCGACACCGAGCGGCACCACGAGGATGTCGGCGTTGTTCAGGCCCGGAACGACCGTGGCCGCGAGGGGGTTGGTCGTGCCGGGAGCCGTAGCGAACGTCACCCGGTCCGTGACGGTGTTGGTGCCGACGGTGACGGCGTACTCGACGATCGCGGAGAACGTCATCGTGGTGCCCACGAGCGGCTTCATGGCAGCGCCCGGCACGACGAAGAGCAGGTCCGACGGAGTAGACGCGACCGGCGACGTGGTGGACGGCGCGATGGGGGGCAGGGGCAGCGCCGCCTGGATGGCCACCGGGGTGCCGCTGCCGGAGATCTGGAGCTGGGCCCCGGTGACCTGCACCCGGGCCCCCACGGGCAGGCAGCTCGGGGTGCTGAGGAAGAACTTCACCAACGACGTCTTGCCCGCAGCCAAGGCAGTCGTCTTCGCCGGACCCTGGCTGACGAGGAAGTCCGTCAGGGAAGGCACCGTGCACGGGTCCGCCGCGGTGGCCGGAGCAGCTGTGGTCGTCGTGACCACGGCCCCGAGGCCGGCGACCAGCGTGCCAGTGGCGAGCAGGGACAGGCCCCGGCGGTGCCGGCGGGTGATGCGGTGGCGGCCGTTCATGTCGTGTCTCCCCCTGGAGGTGGCGATCGCCGATCTGGGCGGCGAGGGCTTCGGCGGTACTAGACCGCGACCCGGGGGGACGTCGCTGTCATCTGACTGACAGTTGATCCAGATGACGCAGCAGGAGTTCACCGGCGAGCGGTATTCCCCTGCTACATATGGGCTAAGTGTCAGCAACCAGACACTCGCGCAACGACAAGAGCGGCACCCGACCCGGGTGCCGCTCTCGTCGTACGAAGGGGTGGTGCTACTCGGCGGTGGTGCCTCCGGTCTCGGCCAGGTCGGCCGGAGGGACGTCCGGCACGAGGACCGGCTTGAGCTCACCACGGAAGGTGAACTTCGCCTCCTCGCCCTCGCCCTCGACGTCGACCACGACGATCTCGCCGGGCTTGAGGGTGCCGAACAGGATCTGCTCAGACAGGTTGTCCTCGATCTCGCGCTGGATGGTGCGGCGCAGCGGCCGCGCCCCCAGCACCGGGTCGTAACCCTTCTTGGCGAGCAGCGCCTTGGCGGCGACGGTGGCCTCCAGGCCCATGTCCTTGTTCTTCAAGGCCGTCTCCACCCGCTTGAGCATGAGGTCGACGATGACCAGGATCTCTTCCTCGGACAGCTGATGGAAGACCACGATGTCGTCGATGCGGTTGAGGAACTCGGGCCGGAAGTGCTGCTTGAGCTCCTGCTCGACCTTCTCCTTCATCCGCTCGTAGGCGCCCTTCTTGTCGCCGTCCTTCTGGAACCCGAGGTTGAAGCCCTTGGAGATGTCCCGGGTGCCCAGGTTGCTCGTCATGATGATGACGGTGTTCTTGAAGTCGACGACCCGACCCTGCGAGTCGGTCAGGCGGCCGTCCTCGAGGATCTGCAGCAGCGTGTTGAAGACGTCGGGATGCGCCTTCTCGACCTCGTCGAACAGCACCACCGAGAAGGGCTTGCGGCGCACCTTCTCGGTGAGCTGACCGCCCTCGTCGTAGCCGACGTAGCCGGGGGGCGAGCCCACCAGCCGCGAGACCGTGTGCTTCTCCATGAACTCGCTCATGTCGAGCAGGATCAGCGAGTCCTCGTCGCCGAACAGGAACTCCGCGAGCGTCTTGGACAACTCGGTCTTCCCGACGCCCGAGGGCCCCGCGAAGATGAAAGAGCCACCGGGGCGCTTGGGGTCCTTGAGACCGGCCCGGGTCCGGCGGATCGCCTGCGAGACAGCCTTGATGGCCTGCTCCTGGCCGATGACGCGCTTGTGGAGCTCGTCCTCCATGCGCAGCAGGCGGGCGGTCTCCTCCTCGGTCAGCTTGAAGACCGGGATGCCGGTCCAGATCGCGAGGACCTCGG
>JBKKBU010000441.1:0-3245 GCA_046713755.1 Mycobacteriales bacterium | reverse complement strand
CGGAAGGCGGTGTCCTGCTTGACGTTCCAGTCACCCCAGTTGTGGGCGACCAGCACCGGGATGGTGATCTTCGGGGCGAGGGCGGCGTAGTCGCGCTCCTGCCAGAAGGCGTCGTAGTCCGGGGTGGCGTCGTAGCCCTTCATGGTGTGCTCGACCTCGTCGCACACCACCATCGTCGCGGCGGCGCGCTCCGCCCAGCCCGGGTTCGTCACGTCGGTGGGCGGCGGCGTGGCGAGCCCGAAGTCGAACGCCAGCGGGGTGTCGAGGCCCTCGTCGTCGACCGCGCCCGACCCCTGCTTGCCGCGCGCCTCGTTGTTGAGCGTGTAGCGGATGCCATCCGAGTAGGCGTAGTCGTACCAGCGGCTGATGGCCGCCTCGGGCACGATGGTGGCGAGCGCAGGCGGGCGCATCACCGCGGTGGCGGTGGCCGTCGTCCCGTCGTAGGAGCCGCCGCGCATGCCGAGCCGGCCGAGTGACCAGGGCTGCTTGGCTACCCACTGCACGATGTCGAAGCCGGTCTCCTTCTCGCGCTTGCCGCCGTAGTCGTAGCAGCCACCCGAGTCGCCGGTCCCGACGGCGTCGGCGGTCATCCGGGCGTAGCCGCGGGGGACCCAGGTGCTCTTGTCGAGGTTGCGCCCGATCACGCTGTAGGGCGTGATGGTCAGGATGCCGTGGGCCCGCAGGATCTTGCCGCCGTTGGTCGGGTGGACCACGTTGAGCGCGATCGGTCCGTGGCGGGTCGGCACGGTGTAGGTCGCGTTTTTGGACCCGTCGACCTTCGGTGCCGGTGCCGGACCGGCCTGAACCGCTTGGAACGTCTCGGTGGCCGCCGCGACCGCTGGGGAGGGGGCCGGAGACGTCGCTGCGGCCGGCACGGCCAGGGCGGCGGCGAACAGGGCAGGCACGACGTACACGGCGCGTCGGGGGGATCGCATGAGTTGTCTGTTCGACGCCGGAGACGACCCTCCTTCCCGCGGGCGGTGGCTGACTGCGCACCGGCTCGAAATGTCCACCGGATCGGGGTGCCTCGCCTAGCCTGGTGGCCACGCTCCCGCGCTCGGAAGGTCTGACGTGTTCCGCACGATGAACCGAGCCCTGCTCGGCGTAGGGCTCTCGGCAGCCCTGCTCGGCACCAGCGTGCCCCCTGCGGCCGCCGCCGCGCCCGTCCTCACCACGGTCGCGCCGACCTCGGCCCGCCCCGGCGCGACGGTCACGCTGAGTGGCAGCGAGCTGTCCGGAACGACCGCCGTGACGCTGGGTGGCACCGCGATGGCCTTCACTGTCGTCGAGGGTTCCACCGTGACGGCGACCGTCCCCCCCGCCGCGACCACCGGCGCGGTGAGCGTGACGACTCCCGAAGGCACAGCCACCGGTCCGACCCTGACGGTGTTGCAGCCGCCGGCTGCGCCGGTCCTGACGAGCCGGGCCGGCAACGGCGTGGTGGAGCTGCGCTGGACCGGCGGCGGCAGCGCCGGCGTGATCGTGCGGGCGCTCGCCGGATCCAGCCCGCCGGCCGGCACCACCGACGGCCGCGCGCTCACGCCGACCGGGGCGACAGCACTCGACAGCGGGCTGACCAACGGCTCGACCCACTCCTACAGCGTTTGGGCCGTGGACACCGACGGGACCACGAGCACCAGCCCGGCGAGCGTCACCGCTACGCCCGGCCCGCCCGCGGCGACCACGCTGCGGCTCGCGCCCAGTGTCGGGACGGTGCTGGCCGGCCAGAGCGTCACGCTGAACGGCCGGCTGTTCCACAACGGGTCCGGAGTCGCCGTCGGCGGCGCACTGATCGACGTCTTCGCCCGGCAGGGCGGTACGACGACGGTCCGCAAGATCGGCACGGTCCGCACCCGCCCGGATGGCCTGGCCTTCCACACCCTGGTTCCGCGGGTGGCGCAGGAGTACCAGCTCCGCTACGCCGGCGACGCCTTCAGCGCTCCCGCCGCGAGCCCCAAGGTCGTCATCCGGGTCCAGCCCAAGATCAACAGCCGGTTCTCCCCGAGTGGCGTCCTCAAGGGCCAGTCGACCGCCGTGCTCGGCAGCGTCTACCCGGCCTACCAAGGCGCCCGGGTCGTGCTGCAGCAGCAGGTGCCGGTCGGGGCCGGCAGCACCTTCCAGACCGTCCTGACGATGGCCACGGCCTCGGACGGCCGGTTTGCCGGCCGCTACACCCCGAGCGCGACCGCCACCTACCGGGTGGTCCTGATCCCGACGGCCGCCTACAACGGCGTCACGACGCAGCCACCCATGACGCTGCGGGTCGACCTGCGCGACCTGCGGATCGGCAACCGCGGCGCGGACGTGCTGGCCGTCGAGCAGGCGCTGTGGTCTCAGGGCAAGGCCGATGTCGGTCGCGTCGACGGCTACTTCGACGCCGACACCCTGCACGGCGTCATCGCCTTCCAGAAGTCCCAGGGCCTGCCGCGCACCGGGGTCTTCAACGGCGCCACCCGCACCCGGCTCGGCGCCCACACCCCCCGGCCGGCGCGCTATCCCACGGCAGGTCGCACGGCGGAGATCGACCTCTCGCAGCAGGTCCTGCGGCTGTTCGAGAAGGGCCGGCTGGCCCGGCTCGTCGATGTGTCGTCGGGCAACAACGAGCTCTACCAGTCCGAGGGCGTCACCTACCGCGCCTTCACTCCGGTCGGCCGTTTCAGCATCCTGCGCAAGATCGACGGCATTCGGGTCAGCCACCTCGGTGAGCTCTACCGGCCGGCCTACTTCACCGGCGGCTGGGCCGTCCACGGCTCGAAGTCGGTCCCGACCTACCCGGCCAGCCACGGCTGCGTCCGGGTCACCAACTCCCAGATGGACCGGCTCTTCCCGCTGCTCACCATCGGCACCCCGCTGGCGGTCTACACCCGTTGACTGTCCCTGCCCGGACGTAGGCTGACGGACGTGCCTGACCCGTCGACGTACCGGCCGGCGGTGGGGTCGATCCCGGTGCAGCCGGGCGTCTACAAGTTCCGGGACGCCACCGGGCGGGTCGTCTACGTCGGCAAGGCCAAGAGCCTGCGGAGCCGGCTGTCGTCGTACTTCCAGGATGTCAGTGGGCTGCACCCGCGGACCAGGCAGATGGTTACGACCGCGGCCTCGGTGGAGTGGACAGTGGTGACCACCGAGGTCGAGGCGTTGCAGCTGGAGTACAGCTGGATCAAGGAGTTCGACCCGCGCTTCAACGTCCGCTACCGCGACGACAAGAGCTACCCGTCGCTGGCCGTGACGCTGCACGAGGACTACCC
>JBKKBU010000440.1:0-3705 GCA_046713755.1 Mycobacteriales bacterium | reverse complement strand
GCATCGCGCGGCTCGGGCTCGCGACGTGGCGGCCCGTCGCCGGGCTGGTCGGTCACGCCTGCGCGCCCGGATCCGGGTTGCCGGCATCTCGCTCCGGAGTCTCGGCGAGCGGCTCGTCCGCACCTGCCGAGGCTTGGGCCCCTGAGTCGGCCTCTGAGTCGGCCCCTGAGTCGGCATCGTTGATCGCGTCGTCGGCGTCCACGTCGTCGTCGGTGTTCTCGCTGTTGCGGGCGACCGCCACGACGCTGGTGCCGCTGTCGAGCGCGACCAGGCGGACGCCGCCGGTGGCCCGCGACAGGAAGCGCAGGTCGTCAATGCCCATCCGGATGACCACCCCTGCGCTGGTGATCGCGAACAGCTCGTCGCGCTCATCGACGATGAGCGCCGCCACGAGCTGGCCGCGCTTCTCCTCGATCTTCGCGGTGAGGACACCGGAACCGCCGCGGCCCTGCCGCTTGTACTGGTCGAGGCGGGTGCGCTTGCCGAAGCCGCCATCGGTCACGACCATGAGCGCGGCCTCGTCGTCAGTCACGACCTGCATGGACAGCAGCTCGTCACCCCTCCCGAGCCGCATGCCGATGACCCCGGAGGTGGCCCGACCCATCGGGCGCATCGCGTCGTCGTCGGCCTTGAAGCGGATCGACTGGGCCTTGCGGGAGACCAGCAGCAGGTCGTCATCGGAGCTGACGAGCGCCGCGCCGATCAGCTCGTCCTCGGCGCCGTCGACATCGACCCGCAGGTTGATCGCGATCAGCCCGGACGAGCGCCCGTTGTCGTACTCGCGTAGCGCGGTCTTCTTGACCAGCCCGCGCTTGGTCGCGAGCACGAGGTACGGCGCGACGTCGTAGTCCTTGATGTCGATGACTTGCGCGATCTGCTCATCGGGCTGGAAAGCCAAGATGTTGGCGACGTGCGACCCGCGGGCGTTGCGGTTGGCCTCGGGCAGCTCGTGGGCGCGACAGCGGTAGACCCGGCCCTTGTTGGTGAAGAACAGGATCCAGTGGTGGGTCGTGGTCACGAAGAAGTGCTCGACCAGGTCGTCAGTTTTAAGAGCCGCACCCTGGACGCCGCGGCCGCCGCGGCGCTGCTGACGGTAGAGGTCGGTCTTGGTGCGCTTGGCATAACCACCGGCGGAGACGGTGACGACGACGTCCTCCTGGGCGATGAGGTCCTCAGCACTCATGTCGCCCTCGAACCCGATGATCTTGGTACGCCGGTCGTCGCCGTACTTCGCGGTGATCTCCGACAGCTCCTCACCGATGATCCGGCGCTGGCGGGCCGGGTCGGCCAGGATCGCAGTGAGATCGGCGATCTCGGCCTCGCGCTCAGCGAGCTCGTCGAGGATGCGCTGACGCTCCAGGGCGGCCAGCCGGCGCAGCTGCATGTCCAGGATCGCGACGGCCTGCAGCTCGTCGATGTCGAGCAGGGCCATCAGCTGGCTGCGTGCGGCCTCGGCCGAGTCGGCCCTTCGGATCAGTGCGATGACCGCGTCGAGCTGGTCGAGCGCCTTGCCGAGCGCCCGCAGGATGTGGGCCCGCTCCTCGGCCTTGCGCAGCTGGTAACGGGTGCGTCGCACGATGACGTCGACCTGGTGCGCGACGTAGTAGTGCACGAACTCGTCGAGCCGCAGCGTGCGCGGCACCCCGTCGACGATGGCCAGCATGTTGGCGCCGAACGTCGTCTGCAGCTGGGTGTGCTTGTAGAGGTTGTTGAGCACCACCTTGGCGACCGCGTCGCGCTTGAGCACGATGACCAGCCGCTGCCCGGTGCGCAGCGACCCCTCGTCTCGGACGTCGGCGATGCCGCCGATCCGGCCCTCCTTGACGAGCTCGGCGATCGACAGCGCGAGGTTGTCGGGGTTGACCTGGTACGGCAGCTCGCTGACGACCAGGATGGTGCGGCCCTTGGCGTCCTCGTCCACCTCGACGACCGACCGCATCCGGATCGAGCCGCGGCCGGTGCGGTAGGCCTCCTCGATGCCACTGCGCCCGACGATCAGAGCGCCGGTCGGGAAGTCCGGGCCCTGCACGCGCGCCAGCAGCGCCTCGAGCAGCTCCTCCGCCGGTGCGTCGGGGTGCTCGAGCGCCCACAGGATGCCCTGGGCGACCTCCCGCAGGTTGTGCGGCGGGATGTTGGTCGCCATGCCGACCGCGATGCCGCTGCTGCCGTTGACGAGCAGGTTGGGGATGCGGCTCGGCAGGACCAGCGGCTCTTGGCTGCGGCCGTCGTAGTTGTCCTGGAAGTCGACCGTCTCCTGGTCGATCTCGCGGAGCAGCTCCATCGCCAGCGGCGCCAACCGGCACTCGGTGTAGCGCATAGCTGCCGCTGGGTCATTGCCTGGTGACCCAAAGTTACCGTTGCCGTCGATCATCGGGTAGCGCAGCGACCAGGGCTGGGCGAGCCGGACCAGGGCGTCGTAGATGGAGCTGTCGCCGTGCGGGTGGTAGTTGGCCATCACGTCGCCGACGACGCGGGCGCACTTGAAGTAGCCGCGGTCGGGGCGGTAGCCGCCGTCGTACATCGCGTAGAGCACCCGGCGGTGCACCGGCTTGAGGCCGTCGCGAACGTCCGGCAGGGCGCGCCCGACGATCACCGACATCGCGTAGTCGAGGTAGCTGCGCTGCATCTCGACTTCGATGCCGACCAGCTCCACCCGGTCGTGCTGGGGCGGCGGGGGCGGGACGGTGTCGACCACGGAGGTCCTCTCGCGCTAGCGGCCCGGCTCCCCGTGACGTTTCACGTGGAACGAGTGCCGCATCTGTCGTACGGAAGTCTGGGCTGGCTAGATGTCGAGGAAGCGGACGTCCTTGGCGTTGCGCTGGATGAAGGAACGGCGGGCCTCGACGTCCTCCCCCATGAGCACGCTGAACAGCTCATCGGCCGTGGCCGCGTCGTCGAGGGTGACCTGCAGCAGGATCCGGGTGGCCGGGTCCATCGTGGTGGACCACAGCTCCTCGGCGTTCATCTCACCGAGGCCCTTGAAGCGCTGGATCGCCTCGCCGGTCTTGGGGAGCTTCTTGCCGGCTGCCTTGCCAGCAGCGACCAGGCCGTCCCGCTCACGGTCGGAGTAGGCGTACTGGAAGTCACCGCCGTTCCACTTGATCTTGTACAGCGGTGGCTGGCCGAGGTAGACGTAGCCGCCCTCGATCAGCGGGCGCATGAAGCGAAACAGCAACGTGAGCAGCAGCGTGCGGATGTGCTGGCCGTCGACGTCGGCATCGGCCATCAGCACCACCTTGTGGTAGCGCAGCTTCTCGATGTCGAACTCCTCGTGGATCCCGGTCCCGAGGGCGGTGATCATCGCCTGCACCTCGTTGTTCTTCAGGACGCGGTCGATCCGGGCCTTCTCGACGTTGAGGATCTTCCCGCGGATCGGCAGGATCGCCTGGAACTTCGAGTCCCGGCCACCCTTGGCGCTGCCCCCTGCGGAGTCACCCTCCACCACGTAGATCTCCGCCTCGCGCGGGTCGGTCGACTGGCAGTCGGCGAGCTTGCCGGGCAGCGAGTTGGACTCCAGCAGGCCCTTACGACGGGTGAGGTCGCGCGCCTGCCGGGCCGCGATCCGGGCCCGGGAGGCCTGGGTGGCCTTGATGACGACGTCCTTGCCGTCGGTCGGGTGCCGGTCCAGCCAGTCCTTCATCATCTCGGTGACGACCCGCTGCACGAAGCCCTTGGCCTCGGAGTTGCCGAGCTTGGTCTTGGTCT
>JBKKBU010000439.1:0-3777 GCA_046713755.1 Mycobacteriales bacterium | reverse complement strand
GGCGGGGGAGTGGGGGCGCTGCTACCCCCGCGAGACGGGCGCCTTTCCAGGGTCGGTCACCGCGGCGACGAAGTACTGGCCGCCGGTCCGGCGGATCGACGGGGCGTACGGCGACCGCAACCTGGTCTGCTCGTGCCCCTCACCGGAGGCCTACGCCGAGTAGGGGGGCCGACTGGGGGCCGACCAGGCCCGACTCAGGGCCGAGGAGCGCCGTCAGGCGGCGTTGGGGGAGCCGCACGGCGACCACAGGCGGCAGGCCGGGCGGTGCGGGGCGATCGTGCGGCCGTCCGGGAGCAGCTCACCGGTGTCCTCGAAGACGACGACGCCGTTGCACAGCAGCGACCAACCCTGCTCGGGGTGGCGCGAGACGACGCGGGCCGCGTCGTGGTCGGTGTCGTCCGCGCTGGGACAGGACGGCTCGTGGGCGCAGGCCATCTGCGTGTCGAGCGTCGGCGTGGTCATGGCTGGTGGCTCCTGGATCTGTTGTCCCCGGCTGGCGCCCGCGGATGGCGGGAGCAGCCGGACTGGTCGCGCTTCTACGTTTCTCAACGACCCGCGGGTGGCGGAAGTGACGCTGATGACGTCTTCATAGACAGTGTCTACCTCGGCGGCCCCGGCCGGGGACTGAACCGCCCAATCGGGGCTCAAGACCTGTGAGGAGGTCCGGCCTGTGCACAACCCTCCGGGTCGACCGCCGTCGTGGCGCGGTCCGCTCGTGGAGGTCGACCGCTTCGAGTGGTCCCCGGCGGAGGCCCAGGACGACGGTGGTTCGCTGCTGCGCGCCATGCTGACCTCCTTCCTGGAGGAGCACGGTCTCGCGGGTGAACCGGCTGCGCAGTCACCTGCCGGACACACGGCGGTGGCGCTGTTGCTGGGCGCCCGGGGTTGCGCGCGCCTCGCCGGGCTGCCGGAGGGCCGCGCCAGTCCGGTCGCCGTGCCGGAGGTCGTGGCCATCGCGCTGCAACGGGCCGACGGAGCATCCAAACCCGGCAAGCGGCGGGCAGCCGCCCCGCAGGTGGGGGAGTGGACCCCTTCCTGGAGCGACGAGGAGCACGCGGCGGCCGTCGAGCAGGTCCGCGCGGCGATCGCCCGCGGTGAGCTGTACCAGGCAAATGTTGTCGGTCATCGCAGTGCGCCGGCGGCAGGAGACCCGCGGACGGTCGCAGCTGGGGTGCTGGCGCTCGCGGGTGCGGCGTACGCCGGCGTGTTGTCGGGGTCGGGGTGGGCGGTCGGCTCGGCCTCTCCGGAGCAGCTCGTCAAGGTGGTGGGGGACCGGGTGACGACGGTGCCCGTGAAGGGCACTCGGACCGACCGGCCCGGTGCCCGCGCTGAGCTGCTCGCCAGCGACAAGGACCGCGCGGAGCACGTCATGATCGTCGACCTGGAGCGCAACGACCTGGGCCGGATCGCCGTGATCGGCAGCGTCGAGGTCGAGCGGCTGTACGACGTGACGCGCTGGTCGGACCTGTGGCACGCCGGGTCGCGGGTCGCAGCCCGACTGCAACCGGGTGTCAGCGTGGTCGACGTGCTGATGGCGGTGGCCCCCGGGGGCTCGGTGACGGGCGCGCCCAAGCGGGCCGCGTGCGCCCTGCTCGCCGAGCTCGAGCCGGTCGGCCGCGGCCCGGCGATGGGAGCGATGGGGTTGGTCTGGCCGGGTGGCTGCGACCTGGGTCTGACCATCCGCACCGTTGCTGTCGCCGACGGCCGAGCGCACCTCTGGGCGGGTGGTGGCATCACCTGGGGGAGTGACCCGCAGGACGAGGTCGCCGAGGCGCACGCGAAGGCCGGCCCCGTCATCAGGGCGCTTGCCGGAGCGGGCTAGGTACGGCCCTCGTCCTCCTGGGCGAGCGTGAGCTGCGTAGCGGCAGGCTCTGACTGCGGCATCCAGTCGGCCCGGATGACCCGATAGCCGACTGCCTCGTAGGCGTCGCACACTGCCAGGTCGTCGTCTACGACGAACGCCACCACCCGGTCACCCGCGGCGCGCGCCAGCCAGCGCGGCTTGCCGATCCGGGCGGGGCTCCGATCCCGATCAGCGCGCATGTGGAGATCGCCGACCGGCAGGTCGTGGCGGGCGAACCACGCGACCGTCGCTGCCCGGCAGCGCTCGGGGCGCCCGGTGACGTAGATGACGTCGCAGTCGTGCTGCGCCTCGGTCGCTAGGGCGAGGCCCGCCGCCAGCGGCGGGTCGTCCCCGGCGGCGTTGAAGAAGGCGTCCCAGCGCTTGGGGCGGTGCTCAAGATGGTGCAGTCGGTGCCGGACGTCGGCCAGCACACCGTCGACATCGAAGACCGCCAGAGGTCGAGGGTTGGTCATGTGTGACTATCAACACCTATCGCAAACCGGACATTTCCCTTGCTTTCGCGGCGTGTCGGCCGCAGGCACTGACCCGTTCGGCCTAGTCTTCCGGCTCATGCGGACCCAGCCACGACGTGAGGTGGCATGGCGTAGGCGCATTCACTGCCACCCAGAGTAGTGGTGCGCGCACAGGACGTGTGGTTTTCACCCGGCCCTCCGCTCAAGTCGGACAGCTGCCACTGCCGAAGTAGTCATGGGCAGGTAGTCCGGCCCGCGTGACCAGCACCATCATCGCCCCCGATGCCCGAGAGGTACCACTCGTGCGATTCGCCCAGCGCGCCACCGCCGTCACCCTGACCGCCCTGGTCGCCGTGCCCCTGTTGGGCGCAGCGCCGGCCCTGGCTGCCGAGCGGACCTCGGTCTTCAAGGTCAACGCGTTTGCCACGGCACGCGCGACCCCGACCGCGAGCGTTGCGCAGGTCGCCCCCGCCTCGTCCCTTTCCGCATCGGACAGCTACGAGAACCGGCTGCTCCAGCTCACCAATGCCGCGCGCACCTCCCGGGGCCTGCGGCCGCTGGTGAAGTCGGGGTGCGCCACCACGGTGGCCGGCAACTACGCCTACCGGTTGGCCCAGCTCGGCAAGCTCGTCCACAACAGCATGACCAAGGTCGCGAGCACGTGCGGCGCCAGCGCGGCGGGCGAGAACATCGCCTTCGGCAACGTCTCCGCCGACCAGATGTTCCAGATGTGGATGAACTCCTCCGGTCACCGCGCCAACATCCTGCGCGCCGACTACAAGGCCATGGGCATGGGCGCCTACAAGACGTCCTCCGGCCGCTGGTACGGCGTTCAGAACTTCCTGCGGGCGTAACCCGTAGCGGCACCGCCGCACCGTCAGCACGTCAGCACGGCAGCGCCGTCCGACAGCGTCGGATGGCGCTGACTGCTTTCCGGGGGTGGCCTTCCATTTGCTACCTGACATAATGTCGATTATCGGCGTACGCATGCGGTGCCGGGGGACCCACCCGAGTGGGGTCACCCCCGCAGTACGACGGACGCCCCGCCGGCCGTCTCGCGCGGACACAGGCAGAGTGCGTGCTGTTTGACCAGCCCGGCCCAGCGCGTGCAGTTGGCACGCGTTGGTGGAGGGACCATCCCCGCCGGCAGGTTCAGCGCTGTGGCGCGACGACGGGCGGCCTGACCAGCCGTACCGTGGAGCTGGCGAAGACCCGGCGTACGACGACCCGTCCGAGCACCTTCGAGCTGTCGACCATGTAGCCGTGCCCCAGGTAGATCCCGAGATGCTGCGCGGGCGCGCCGTAGACCACCAGGTCACCCACGCGGGCGTCGCGCAGGGCGACCGGCGCGGACGCAGCGACCAGCGCCACCCGATCGGCGGGCAGGACACCGCCGCCGGCGTGCTTCCAGGCGACCCGGATCAGCTCCAGGTCCGTCCAGGCGGACGACCCGCGCACCGA
>JBKKBU010000438.1:0-5535 GCA_046713755.1 Mycobacteriales bacterium | reverse complement strand
CCGCAGCACCGGGGCTAAGTCGGTCGCTGCTGGACCCGATGCCACTGCCGCCCGCGAGGCTCTGCTCGCCCTGCGCAAGGAGGTCGGCAAGGCCGTCATCGGCCAGGACGCCACCGTCACCGGTCTGGTCATCGCCTTGCTGTGCCGCGGCCACGTGCTGCTCGAGGGCGTGCCCGGCGTCGCGAAGACCCTGCTCGTCCGGGCCGTCGCCGCGTCGTTGTCGCTCGACACCAAGCGGGTGCAGTTCACTCCCGACCTCATGCCCGGCGACATCACGGGGTCGCTCGTCTACGACACCCGCACCGCCGCCTTCTCCTTCCGCGAGGGCCCGGTCTTCACCAACCTGCTGCTCGCCGACGAGATCAACCGGACGCCTCCGAAGACCCAGGCCTCCCTGCTCGAGGCGATGGAAGAGCGACAGGTGTCCGTGGACGGTCGACCCCGGCTGCTACCGGACCCCTTCATGGTGTGCGCCACCCAGAACCCGATCGAGTACGAAGGCACCTATCCGTTGCCGGAGGCCCAGCTCGACCGCTTCATGCTCAAGCTCACCGTCTCGCTGCCGTCCCGCGAGGACGAGGTGATGATCCTGGCGGCGCACGACGACGGCTTCGACCCGCGTGACCTGTCCGGGCTGTCTCCGGTGGCCGGGGTCGCCGAGCTGACCGCCGGCCGGGCCGCCGTGCAAGCCGTCTCGGTGAGCCCCGAGGTGCGCGGCTACATCGTCGACGTCTGCCGTGCGACGCGGACCTCCCCCTCGCTCTCACTCGGCGTCTCGCCCCGCGGAGCCACCGCGCTGCTCGCCACCTCGAAGGCCTGGGCCTGGCTGTCCGGCCGCGACTACCTCACCCCCGACGACGTCAAGGCCCTCGCCCGCCCGACGCTGCGGCACCGGGTGCAGCTGCGTCCCGAGGCCGAGCTCGAGGGCGTGACACCCGACGGGGTCCTCGACGGCGTGCTGGCCGCGGTGCCCGTCCCCCGCTAGTGGCGCTCACCGGTCGGGCCGCCCTGTTGGCACTGCTCGGCATCGTTCCGGTCGCCGTCGCCGAGTCCTACCTGGCGGTCCTCGGTGTCCTTGGCGTGCTGATCGTGCTGGTCGTGATCGACGTCGCGCTCGCCGCTCCTGTCAGCGCGCTGCAGATCGCCCGCAGCGGCGCGACGTCCTGCCGGCAGGGCACGACCGTTGAGGTCGCCATGGCCGTCGTGAACAGCGGCTCGCGGCGTTGCCGCGGTGTGCTGCGCGACGCCTGGGTGCCCTCCGCCGGCGCCATCCCACTCACCCACGCACTGGACGTCCCCGCCGGCGAGCGACGCGTGCTCACGACTCGACTCACCCCCACGCGACGTGGCGACCGCGTCCCCGACCGCATCACGGTGCGCTCGGTCGGGCCCCTCGGAGTCGCCGCGCGCCAGGGTCGTCACGAGGCGCCCTGGCGGGTCCGGGTCCAGCCGCCGTTCGCCTCGCGCGTGCACCTGCCCGAGCGGTTGGCCCGGCTGCGCCAGCTCGACGGACTGGTGGCCGCCCGGGTGCGCGGTCAGGGGACGGAGTTCGACTCACTCCGCGAGTACGTCCCCGGTGACGACGTGCGGTCGATCGACTGGCGGGCGACCGCCCGGCGATCGGAGGTCGTCGTACGCACCTGGCGACCCGAGCGCGACCGCAGGGTGCTGATGGTCGTCGACACCGGTCGCACGTCGGCCGGCCGGGTCGGTGACGTCCCTCGCCTCGATGCTGCCCTCGACGCGGCCCTGCTGCTCGCCGCCCTCGCGTCGCGGGCTGGTGACCGGGTCGACCTGTTGGCGCTCGATCGGGAAGTGCGGGCGGCCGTCGAGGGAGCCGGCCGCGAGGAGCTGCTCTCGCGCCTCGTCGACGCCATGGCCCTGCTCGACCCGGCACTGGTCGAGACCGACGGGCGGCGGGTCGTCTCCGAGGTCCTGCGACGCAGCCGCCGCCGGTCGCTCGTGGTGCTGTTCACCACCCTCGACGCGGCGCCGCTCGAGCAGGGACTACTGCCGGTGCTGGGGTCGCTCACGTCCCGCCACACCGTCGTGCTCGCGTCGGTCGGCGACCCGCGCGTCGAGGAGATGCTTCGCGGTCGCGGCGACGCGCAATCGGTCTACGAGGCCGCCGCCGCCGAGCGGGCGAGGGCCGAGCGGCGCCGGATGACGGCGGTGCTGCGCCAACGCGGCGTCGAGGTCGTCGACGCTCCCCCGGCCGGCTTCGCTCCTGCCGTCGCAGATGCCTACCTCGCCCTCAAGGCAGCCGGTCGCCTCTAGGCGCCGCAGCCAGACCCAGCTCAGGTGCTTGTCAGGATGTGGCGATCATCGGCGGCGGGTCCCCCTGCGAGATCGCCACTTTCGGGACCGCCGTGCGCGCCGCATCGGAGGGTCGTCAGGTAGGGAGGGAGTCGCCGCGGAGGGAGAGCTCGAGGTCGCCGGTGGCGCCGGCCAACACGGCTCGCCGACCCAGCACGAACACCCAGGCGAACAGCAGCAGCTCGGCGGTGATGCCGATGGCGAGACGGGCCCAGGTCGGCAGCGGGCTCGGCGTCACGAAGGCCTCGATGAGACCGCTGACGAACAGCAGCAGGCCGGTGCCGAGCGCCCCGACGACCAGCGCTCTGCCTTCCTCGGCGAGCGCCGTCGAGCGGGTCCGCGCGCCGGGGTCGATGACCGTCCAGCCGAGCTTGAGGCCCAGCCCAGCGGCGATGAAGACGGCGGTCAGCTCCAGCAGTCCGTGCGGCAGGATGAGACCGAAGAACAGGTCCGCGCGACCGTTGGCCGCCATGAAGCCGCCGGCGACGCCGACGTTCACGGCGTTGCTGTAGAGCAGGAAGGGCACCGGGACCAGCAGCACGCCGACCACGATGAGGGCCGCTGCGATGAAGGCATTGTTGGTGAAGACCCGCGCCGCGAAGTCCTGCGCCGGCGCAGAGGAGTAGTAGGCCTCGAAGTCCTGCTCGACCAGCTGCTTCACGGCCTCGGGAGGGGCGAGGGCGCCCTGCACCTCGGGGTTGGCCTCAACGAAGCCACCGATAGCGAAGGAGACCGCGATGAAGGCGGCAGCTACGGCCAGCCACCAGTACCTGGTGCGGTAGAGCACGGCCGGGAAGTCGACCCGGAGGAATCGCGCGGCATCCCGCCAGGCCGAAGGTCGCCCGCCGGCGACCGCGCCGCGAGCCCGGGCCACGAGCGAGGACAGCCGTGCCACCAGCGCGGGGTCACGGCCGGCGCTCTGCACGACCGACAGGTGAGTGGCCACCCGCTGGTAGAGCTCGACGAGCTCGTCGACCTCGCTGCCGGACAGCTTGCGCGGCGACCGGGCCGTGCGCAGCAGCTGCTCCAGCCGCTGCCACTCAGCGCGATGCGCAGCGACGTACACGTCGAGGTCCACCCGGGAAGACTACGTTTTCTCTGCATCCCGCCGACGAGAAGGAGCGACGTGTCCCAGCTGGTCACCGGCGAGGCAGTGGCGCTGGACCTGCGCCCGGCCGGACTGCCCTCGCGGCTGCTCGCGGCCCTGCTGGACCTCGCCATCGTGCTGTCCCTCTACATCGCCGTCGGTGCGGTCTTCCTGCAGGTGGCGTCGGACGCGTCGGCTGCCGCGGCCGGGGCGCTCGTCCTCACCGGCACGGTGCTGGTGTTCCTCGGCTACCCCGTCCTGTGCGAGACCCTGTGGCGGGGTCGCACCCCCGGCAAGGCCGCGCTGGGACTGCGGGTGGTGCGCGACGACGGCGGACCGATCGGCTTCCGGCAGGCCTTCGTCCGGGGGCTGGTCGGCCTGTTCCTCGAGAAGCCCGGCATCTCCTTCGGCCTCGTCGCAGTGGTGACCAGCCTGCTCAACGAGCAGGGGAAGCGGCTCGGTGATCTGCTGGCCGGCACCCTGGTGCTGCAGGAGCGCGTCGCCGTCGCGCGCGGACCCGTCGCGATGATGCCGCCGCCGCTGGCAGGGTGGGCATCGCAGCTCGACCTGTCCGGCATCCCGCAGCCGCTCTACCTGTCGATCCGGCAGTTCGTCTCGCGGTCGGGCGAGCTCACCGATGCGGCTCGCGCCACCCTCGGCGGGCAGCTCGTCGACGCTGTTCTGGCCGTCACCAGCCCGCCACCGCCGCCCGGTGCTCCCGGCTGGGCGGTGCTGTCGGCGGTGCTCGCCGAGCGCCGCCGCCGCGAGGAGGCACGAGCCGGCTCGCAGGGCTACCAGGCGAGCCTGCCGATGACCGCACCTGCATCGACTCCGCCACCGACTCTCAGACCAGCCGCTGCCGCGGCCCCGCCACCCGAGCCCGGACCAGGCGGCTTCGTCCTGCCTTCTTGACGCACATCTCGGCGTATGTAATACGATCGTATGCATGGCCAACGTCGATCGTTTCTCTTTGACCCTGCCACCGGAGCTGGGCGAGGCGATCCGGTCGGCCGCGAGCAGGCAGTCCCGCAGCGTCTCCTCCTGGCTCGCCGACGCGGCATCAGACCGGCTGCGCAACGAGCTGCTGGGCGCCGCACTGGACGAGTGGGAGCGAGCTGACGGAGCCTTCACCGACAGCGAGTTGGCGGCAGCGGCCCGCACCCTGGATGCTGCGCCACGACGACGACGACCTTCGGGCATCGCGTGACTGTCGTCCTCGACGCCGGAGCACTCATCGCGGTCGACCGTGGCGATCGGGCGGT
Source organism: Mycobacteriales bacterium (assembly GCA_046713755.1). Lineage (GTDB taxonomy): Bacteria > Actinomycetota > Actinomycetes > Mycobacteriales > SCTD01 > JAUYQP01. The sequence goes on along the minus strand of JBKKBU010000438.1, from coordinate 870 downwards.
CGGCGCGATGCTCCGCGTGCTGCAGCAGCGAGCCATGCCGGTGGTCAGCAGTGCCGCAGTCGTGGCGCAGGTCTGGCGGGGGCAAGCCCGGCAGGCCAACGTGGCACGCGTGCTCGCCGGTGTGGACGTCCGGCCACTCGGACCTGACGACGGCCGGGCCGTCGGCGAGCTACTTGCCCGGGCGCGCACCGCTGATGTCGTCGACGGTCACGTGGCGTTGCTCGTCCCCCAGGGCGGCACTGTCGTCACCAGCGACCCCTCGGACCTCCGGGCGCTCTTGCGGGCCCGCCAGGTGCCGGCTCACGTCGTGAGCGTCTGACCGCCGCGGCGGCGAGCCGCAGGCGCCGCGCAGCCACCCACGGCTCGCCCGCCCCGGTCGCCGGGAGCTGCCCGACGGGCGCTGCCACCGGGCGGACACCAGCCGGTCGCTGCGCCGCCAGCACGATCCGGCTCTTCCCGGCAGGCAGTCGCACCGTGGTCGCCCCAAGCGTCAGCACCGCCGCTCGGTCGGAGTCACTGACGACCACGAGCGGCTCGCTGCGGGTCAGCCGGGCAGTCGGCAGGTCGACGGTCAGGGCATCCACCGCAACGAGCGTGAGGGTCAGCTCGTTGCGGCCGGCGGGCCTGGCGGGCTGCGCATCCAGGCCACGCATCGTCCAGCTGCCCGCGTCGTCCGTGCCGCTCGCGGACACCGGCGTGGTCGTGTACGCCGAACCCCGGCCGCTCGTGGCATCGACCCGCCCGAAGCGCTGTCCCTCCGCCAGGTGCATCCGCGACAGCCAGTACGCCCGGTCGTAGACCTGCCCGGTTGTCTGCATGGCGCGGTCCTGCACGTAGGTCACCGTCGCCGGCGACCGCTCGCGTCGACTG
>JBKKBU010000437.1:0-2779 GCA_046713755.1 Mycobacteriales bacterium | reverse complement strand
ACGACGAGGGAGGTGCCCAGCGCGACCTGCTTGACCAGCTCGTCGCGGCCCTTCGGGACAGCGGCAATCAGCAGGGCGCCGATCAGCGGCACGAGGCCGAGGATGGTCAGCCAGGGAGCGTCGGTCATGCGCCGATCCTCACCACGAGCAGGGCGCCGGCGATGAGCAGGGCGCCGCCGAAGATGGACAGGGCATAGGAGCGGACGAAGCCGGTCTGCAGGCGGCGCAGCCGCCCTGACCCGCCGCCGACCGCGGCCGCCAGACCGTTGACGGCGCCATCGATGCCCTTGTTGTCGACGAACACGAGGGCGCGCGTGAGGTACTGGCCGGGGCGCATGAGCACGGCCTCGTTGAGGGCATCGAGGTAGAGGTTGTTGCGGGCGGCGGTGGTGAGCGGTCCCACGGCGACGGGCGGCGTGATCGGCACCGGCTTGGTGGCGTACTGCACGTAGGCCACCGCCACCCCCGCCGCGGCGACGAGGGGCGCCAGGACGGTCACGACGATCGGCGCGAGGACGTGGTCGACCTTGCCCTCAAGGCCGACGACCGGACCGAGCCACGCTTCGAGGTCGACCACGTGGAGCAGGACACCGCCGCTGACGATCGCGCCGACGGCGAGGATCCCCATCGGCACGGTCATGAGCGACGGCGACTCGTGCGGATGCACGTCGTCGGTCCAGCGCTTGGGGCCGAAGAAGGTGAGGATCCACAGCCGGGTCATGTAGAAGGCGGTGAGCCCGGCGCCCAGCAGCGCCACGCCCCCGAAGATCCAGCCGCGGGTGCCGCCCTGGTCGAGCGCGTGCTCGATGATGAGGTCCTTGGAGAAGAACCCGGCCGTCAGCGGGAAGCCGATGATCGCCAGGTAACCCGCGGTCATGCAGGCGAAGGTCACCGGCATCTCCTTGCGGAGCGCGCCGAAGCGGCGGATGTCGACCTGGTCGTTCATGCCGTGCATGACCGAGCCGGCCGACAGGAACATGCAGGCCTTGAAGAAGCCGTGGGTGAGCAGGTGCAGGATCGCCACCGCACCCGCGCCGGGGATGCCGACCGCGAGGAACATGTAGCCGATCTGGCTGACCGTCGAGTAGGCCAGGACCTTCTTGATGTCGTCGTAGGCGCAGCCAATGATGCAGCCGATCAGCAGCGTGATGGCACCAATGATGCTGACGACCAGCTGGGCGTCGGGGCTCTGCAGGAAGATCGGCGTGGAGCGGGCGATGAGGTAGCCGCCGGCGGTGACCATCGTGGCCGCGTGGATGAGAGCGGAGACCGGCGTCGGCCCCTCCATCGCGTCCGGCAGCCAGGTGTGCAAGGGGAACTGCCCCGACTTGCCGCAGGCCCCCAGGAGCAGCAGCAGCCCGATCGCGGTCGCCACCCCGGCCGAGAGCTCCTCAGCGTTGCTGAAGACGCCCTCGAAGGAGGTCGTGCCGAGCGTCGCGAACATGACCATGATCGCGATCGACAGCCCGACGTCGCCGACGCGGTTGGCGATGAAGGCCTTCTTGGCCGCCGTCGCCGCCGTCGGCTTGGTGAAGTAGAAGGCGATGAGCAGGTACGACGCGAGGCCGACGCCCTCCCAGCCGACGTAGAGCGACAGGAAGCTGTCACCCAGGACGAGCAGCAGCATCGCGGCCACGAACAGGTTGAGGTAGGCGAAGAACTGCCGCTTGCGCTCGTCGTGGCCCATGTAGCCGAGCGAGTAGACGTGGATGAGGAAGCCGACCCCCGTGATGAGCAGCACGAAGGTCGAGGAGAGCTGGTCGTAGAGCAGCCCGGCCTCGACGTTGAAGCCGTTGACCGGGATCCACTCGAACAGCGTGCGCTGCACGGAGCGCTCCGAGGCGTCCTTGCCGGCGAGCGCGAAGAAGCTGACGAGGCCGTAGAGGAACGCCACACCGGTCGTGCCGCAGGCCAGGAACGGCCCCCACGGATCGGTCCGCTTGCCACCGAGCAGCAACACGGCAGAGCCGAGCAGCGGCAGCGCGATGAGCAGCCAGAGGTGCTGGAAGCTGCCGGTGGCGTCGACGTAGTGGGTCACCACCTCGACGGCTTCGCCCGAGGCGAGCACGCTCACCGGAGGCTCCGGGTGGGGATGGGCACGGGTCGTCCTCGTCTCAGGCTGGTCGGCTCCGGGTCAGGGGGCCGCGACAGGGCTAGTACTTGAGCAGGTTGGCGTCGTCGACCGACGCCGAGCGCCGGGTGCGGAAGATGCTCATGATGATGGCGAGGCCCACGACCACCTCGGCCGCTGCGACGACCATCACGAAGAAGGCCATGATCTGGCCCTCGAGCGTGCCGTTGATCCGGCTGAAGGTGACCAGCGTCAGGTTGACGCTGTTGAGCATCAGCTCGATGCACATGAACACCATGATCGCGTTGCGCCGGGTGAGCACGCCGACGGCACCGATGGTGAACAGCAGGGCCGCGAGGACCAGGTAGTAGCTCGGGTTCACGGCTGGTTCACCGAGTCCTCGTCGAGGGTCGGACTGACCGAGCCGGGGGCATCCGTGCCGTCGGGGAGCAGCGCCGGAGTCGCGGTGTTGTCCCGGAGGGCGAAGACGCCAGGACCAGGCAGCGGGTAGGGGTGGCCACTGGCGAACCGGGCGCGGGACAGCTCGCGCTGCGTGAGCGCCGCCGGGCCGGTCTTCTCCTTGTGCGCGAGCACCATCGCGCCGAGCGCGGCGGTGATGAGCAGCGCGCTCGTCACCTCGAAGGCGAAGACATACTTGGTGAACAGCAGCCGCGCGATGCCCACGACGTTGCCGTCCTGGTTGGCCTG
>JBKKBU010000436.1:0-16801 GCA_046713755.1 Mycobacteriales bacterium | reverse complement strand
GCGCGGGTCACCCTCGCCACACTTGCCGCGCGGCACCGTCCGGCCGTTGAGGCGCTGGCGGCGTACGAGCAGGTCATCCGTGACTGGATGGTCACGGGCACGTGGACGGCCGAGTGGGTCACGCTGCGCACGCTCGTGCAACTGCTCGAGCGGACAGGCTCGCCGGAGGACGCCGCCCTGCTGCACGGCGCGACGAGTGCCGGCAGCGTGGACGTGCCGGCATTCGGATCCGACGCGCAACTGCTGGCGGACGCAGAGCGCCGACTGCGCACCCAGCTCGGTGACGAGGGGTTCCAGCAGTGGTCCGCGCGGGGGGCCGGATGCAGGCCGGAGGAGGCTGCCGCACTGGCGCTGGCCGCCATCGGCCGGGCCTTGTCGTCCGGCGCGACGGCCAACCCCGCCTGACCAAGTACCGATAGGTGAGCAGCCTCGTGCGTCGCATGCCGCTGAGTTGGGCAGGGCATGCCGAGGCCCGTCCGTTCCCGCACCGACCCGACATCCGCTCATGCGCTCATGCGATGCGCGGGAGCCCCCTCACTGCTCGGGACATCCGGTCAGATCGCTCGTGCTGCGATAGTCGCGTACCTGCGGTCCGGGCGCTCCGGCACCTGCCGCCTCAGACGCTCGACCTCCGCGAAGCCCGCCGCTGCGAGGCGGTCGGAGAAACTGTCGGCCGGCCAGCGGTACGCCGCGATGACCTTGTGGTCGAACTTGGCCACGGCGTCGTCGCTGTCGAAGAAGCCAGCTACCAGCACACCCGAGGGCGCGAGGAGCCGGCGGAACTCGGTGAGCACGCCGTCTAGCGCCGATGGCGTCAGGTGGATCGTTGAGTACCAGGAGAGGATCCCGGCCACGGCGTGGTCGGGGATGTCCAGTTCGGTCATCGAGCCCTGCCGGATGTCCAGCCCTGGATGGTTGGCTCGGGCGTGGGCGACGAACTCCGGCACCATGTCGACGCCGGTTACGTCGGCGCCGAGCGAGTGCAGGTAGGACGTCCACTGACCAGGGCCGCAGCCGAGATCGAGCACTGGACCGGCCAGCCCGGCCAGATGCCGCCCGACGAGGTCGAGGTCGTCCTCGTGCTCCTGCGACCCGTCGCCGACTAGGCCGATGTACTGCGCTGACATGGACGTGTACGCATCACGCACGGCCTGAAGGTCCATCTTGGGACGGTAGGACACCGCCAGCTCGCGCCGCGACGGTAGCCGGGCCGCGCCGACTGGCAGGCGTGATGCCGTCATCGTTTAGGGACCGATGCAGCAATTCGCGATGTTCCTGGTAGGAGGTCACGGGAGCCTAAGGTGAGCGCATGTCCAGTTCCGTGGAGGCCTCGAGTCGACTCGTGGACCGCGTTACGGCCCGGGTCGTCTTGGTCGTCGCGGCGGTGTTCCTGCTAAGTGGTGTGGACGGGGTTGTCCGTGGCGTGAGTGACGGCCGCATCCCATGGCTGGCACTGTTCGCCGTACTGTGCGCCGTCACGAGCATCATGCGGGCCCGCCGGTACCTCGGCCCCGAATGAGAGACATGGCGGTCGTCGTGGCGTCCGCGGTGGGAGCAGCGGTAGGCATCGTGGCGGTCTACTACTTCGGCATCGACGAAGTGACCGGCACCTGTTCGCCACCACCAGGTCAGGCCATGCCCGAATGCCAAGCGATGCCGAGCGCCGTGGCGATCCTCGTCGGCGCAGTTCTGGGCGTCGTGCTCTTCGGGGTGTTCACACTGACGTTGGTCCGGCGTCTGCGCCTGACGCCGGCCACTTCAACTCCAACGAACTGAGGCGACGGAAGGCAGAGTCATCCCTCTCCCGGCCGCGACGTGGTCTCATCCGTTATGGACACAGCGCGCCCGCGGGGCTGCCGAAGCGCCGTCGACTGGTGATGGTCGCGATCGGCGCTGCGACTTTCCTCGGTTCGCTCAGTGGTCCCACCATCACAGCTCACTACCTCGACCTGGCTGAGCGCGGCGGTCGTCGTGGCCGATCGTTGTCGGCGTCGACGGTGCACCTGCTGCACCGAGTCCTGCACAAGGCGCTGGCCGACGCCGTCGAGGCCGACCTCATCGCGACCAACCCCGTCACGAAGGCGAAGCCGCTACGGCACCGCCGACCGCAGACCGAGGTGTGGACCGCCGAACAGGCGACGCAGTTCCTCACCGCCCGCGCAAAAGCCCAGGACCGACTGGCGTGGGCACCCGCCGATGAACGGATCTGCTTGAGCAGCGGTTGCTCAGACCGTGGGTGTGCGGGATGATCACGTAAGTGGCTGATCGGAGTGGAGATGCCTGAAGGCGCCTACGGGTATCCCCCCGGATCAGGTGCAGTCCAGGACATGGGGCTTTTTCGCATGACGGTCAAGGCGTCGGCGGCCAGTACTGGGGCCGCCCTGACGGTGCTGGAAGCCGACGAGCCAGCCGACTTCGGACCGCCGATGCACGTCCACGAGGATGCCGCTGAGGCGTTCTATGTCCTCGCCGGCGAGTACGTGGTGTTCATCGGCAGCTCCGAGCGCAGGTGTCCCGTGGGCTCGTTCATCTGGGTGCCGCCCGGCGTTGAGCACGGCTTCCGGGCCGGGGCGGCGCCGAGTCATAAGCTGAACCTTTACGTTCCGTCAGCGATGGAGGGCTACTACGAGGAGCTCGCGGCGGCCGCTGCTGGCGGCACGCCGCCGACAGATGACGACTTGACCGCGATGGCGGCTCGGAATTCATGCGGGTCACGGGGCGGGTGCCCGACGGGTACGTCTGACGACACGGAACGCGCAGTCGCCCCTCGCCGTGACTTGTCGTCGGGTGCAGGCTGCGTGTCGTGAAGTCGCAGGACCAGGGCAGCGGGATCGACGACATCATCCGTGGCGTGCACCGCGGGCAGGTCGCTCGCGCGTTTGTCGAGCTTTCGCTTGCGGACGCGTTCGGTGGCGGCCCCACGTCGGTAGCAGACCTGGCGTCAGCTACGGGCGTCGCCCCAAGCATGCTGAGACGCCTCCTGCGGGCCGCGGATGCCATGGGGCTGTGCGCGCAAACAGGCGATGCCTTTCAGCTGACGCCTGTCGGCGAGCAGCTTCGTGCTGACTTGCCGGGGAACGCGTCGGGTTGGTTGATGCTGATGACGGCTCCGTGGGTCGTGCGGCCGTGGGAGCATCTCGCGGGCGCCCTCCGGTCCCATCGCGCGTCTTTTCCGGAGATCCACGGACAGGGTTTCTGGGAGTATGTCGCCGACCACCCGGACGAGGCCGGCCTGTTCGACGCCGCCATGACCAGTGGAGCGGTCTCCCGGGCGGACGACCTCTGCGCGGCACTCGACTGGTCCTCCGTAGGGCTCGTTGTGGATGTGGGAGGCGGTCAGGGACTGCTCGTCGCGAGCTTGTTGTCCCGCGTCGAGCACTTGCGTGGTGTGGTCGCGGACCGGGAAGAGGTGATCGCCGCACCCGCGTCCGCTGTCTTGGAACTAGGTTCTCGGATTCAGCTGACCTCCGCCGACTTCTTCGTCGAGGTGCCCAGTGGCGGTGACGTGTACATCCTGTCCAGGATCCTGCACGACTGGGAAGATGCGTACGCCATCGAGATCCTGCGCCGCTGCCGCGCCGCGATGCGAGCAGACGCCCGGCTGTGCCTACTCGAGCAGATCGCGCCAGAGTCGTCGACTTTGGGCGCGGACGAGAGATTCGACCTTGCCGTCAAGGATCTGAACATGCTGGTTCTCGTCGGCGGCCGTGAGCGGAGTCTGCCCGACTACGTCACGCTGCTCGCGACCGCCGACCTGGAGGTCGCCGCGGTCCACCGAGGCGCTTCGTGCGACGTGATCGAGGCGCGGCCGATCGCCGCCGGCTAGAGGCCAGCGGGCCGAACCGTCTCCCTCGTCGCAGCCCCGGGCTCATGCCGCACTGCTTAGTTTAGTTAGCCGTCGATCTCCGTAGCCCTCCGGAGGCCGTCCGGAAGCGCCGCTCTGCTCGAGCGACCGTCAATCGGCCGGCGTTCTGTTGCATTGCTCAGGTTTGTGGTAGCGGCGCCGCCCTAGCCCCACCCCGGTTGGGGGAAGGAGCCTCAGGACGCGTGGGCGGCGATCGCGGCGTACCTTCGGTCCGGACGTTCCGGAAGCTGGTGCTGCAGGCGCTTCACCTGCATGAACCTGGTACGACGCAGTTCCCGACCATCACCGTCCTCGGTGGCGGGGCCGACGCCAGCCACCTAGTGGTCCCGGTCGTCAGCGGCACGCTGAGTGGGAAGCGACCCACGCTCCGGTACCCGCCGCGCCCCTTCACCCCTCGTCACTACCGGGACTGAGGCCGCAGCGTCGCCACGTGCAAAGTGGCCCTGCATGCGGTGCTGACCGTCAATAAGGAACGCCGAGCTAGCGAGTGCTCGTGAACGATTCGGGGTGATCCGGATCCTTGGTCACACATCCGGTCACACGGGGGGCTGCAAGCGTCCTGCACCGGGACGCACCCGGTGTTCCCTGGAGGAGGACGACATGCAGACTTACGTGATCGAGCGCGCCATTGACGGGATCGGTGCAGCCACCGCGGCCGAGTTGCAGGCCATCTCGCAGAAGTCCAACGGTGTGCTGGAGCAGCTGGGCGACGGCGTTCAGTGGAAGCACAGCTACGTGACCACAGACAAGATCTACTGCGTTTACGAGGCCGACAGCGAGGAGTTGGTCCAGGAGCACGCGCGCCGGGGCGGCTTCCCGGCGGACGTGGTGACGCCGGTGGCCAGCGTCATCGATCCCTCGACGGGGAACACCTGACCTGCGACGATGCCGCCGTGCGCCGTGCCGTCTATTTGATGGGCGCGATGCGCGTCGAAGTCGACGGGGTCGAGCAGCCCGCACCGCGCGGTCACAAGCCCTGGGCCTTGCTGGCTTACCTCCTGCTGTCCCGTACCCGCGTGACGCGCAGCGCGCTGAGTGAGCTGCTCTTCGCCGAAGCCAAGGACCCGCAGGCCGCACTTCGCTGGAACCTCAGCGAGCTCCGCCGGCTCCTCGTGGCGCCGGAGGTCCTTCGCGGAGACCCGCTGTCCTCGCCGTTGGGTCCTGGCGACACCGTTGACGCCTGGGCCCTGGCCGGTGGCGACGTGTCGGTGCTCGAGTCCGTCGGTGGAGATCTGCTCGCCTCCCTGTCCTTGTCGGCGTGCCCGTCCTACGAGGTGTGGCTCGAGATCCAGCGCCGCCACCTGCGCGGGTCGCTCGAGGCCCTGCTGCACGAGCAGGCGCTCGTGCTCCTGGCCGAGGGCGCAGGTTCGGCGGCAGCCGATCTCGCTGGGCGGCTGGTCGTCCTCGACCCGCTGGACGAGAACGCGCAGGTGCTGCTGGTCCGGTGCCTTGCCGCGGCAGGCGAGGGGGTTGCCGCGGCAAGGCAGGCGGCCGCCTGCCGGGACCTGTTTCGGCGCGAGTTGGGGGTCGCGCCGGGACCGGCGCTCGACGCAGCCGTGGGGACCGTCACTGCAGCGCCGGTGGCCGCACCCAGCACCGGGCGGGCTGGGGTCGCCGCGCAGTTGGAGGCGGGCGAGGCGGCGGTCGGCGCAGGGGCGGTGGAGGCCGGACTGGACTGCCTGCGTCGTGGCGCGGCCGAGGCGCGGTCGTTCGAAGTTGCGCTGCAGGCCCGGGCCCTGACGTCTCTCGGCACGGCTCTCGTGCACGCCGTGCGTGGTCGGGACGAGGAGGGGGTCACAGCGCTGCACCAGGCGTTGCAACTCGATCCGACGGCGGGGGAGGCGGCGCGGGAGCTCGGTTACGTCGAGTTCCTGCGCGGTCGGTACGACCGGGTCGAGCCGTGGCTGGTCCGGGCAGAGCAGGCGGCCTGTGACGACCCGGATCAGCGCGCCAGGGTGCTCGTCGTCCGGGGCAGCGCGCTCTGCGACACCGGCCGTTACGCCGAGGCGTTCGCGGCACTGCGCGAGGCGGAGACGCTGACGCAGGATCCTCGCCGACGCAGCTATGCGCAGTCCATGATCGGGCGCGCACATCTGCTTCGGGGGGAGTTCGACGCTGCGACCGAGATGCTCGACGCGTCCTTCGCCTTGGCCCAGCAACAGGGCTGGACTGCCTTCCTCCCATGGCCGGAGAGCTTTCGGGCTGAGGTCGACCTGACCGTCGGCGACCTCGACAAGGCCCAGGACCGCTTAGAGCACGCGTTCGCGCTCGGCTGTCACGTCGGGGACCCTTGCTGGGAAGGGCTGTCGGCGAGGGGTCTCGGCCTGGTCGCGTCACACCGCGGCGACCCTCAAACGGCTGTCCTTACGCTCTTGGACGCGCGGGCCCGATGCACCCGACTGCCGGACGCCTACGTGTGGGTCGACGCCTACGCCCTGGACGCCCTCTGTGATGTAGCGCGCGCGCACGCCCTGCCGGAGGGCCACGGCTGGGCGCAGGAGCTGACCGCGCTGGCATCTCGGACGGGGATGCGCGAGCTGGAGGTCCGTGCTCTGCTGCACCGGACGGCGTTCGGGGAGCCAGAGGCCTACGCGACGGCGTCGGCCCTTGCCCGCGACGTCGACAACCCTTACCTGACAGGGCTTGTGGACTGCGCGCGCTGACCAGGATCAGATGGTGGATCCGGGCCAGGTGCCAGGGCGGACCAAACCGGTCTCGTAGGCCAGGACCACCGCCTGGACTCGTCCGTTCAGGTCGAGCTTGCTCAGGATGCGGTTCACGTGGGTCTTCACGGTGGTCTCGGCAATGAAGCGGTCCGCGGCGATCTCGGCGTTGGACAGGCCACGGGCCATGAGCACGAGGACCTCCCGCTCCCGCTCCGTGAGGGTGCTCAGCTGGCGAGCGTCGGCGGCCGCGGGAGCGGGTTGCCGGATGTGCTCTTCGATCAGTCGGCGGGTCAGGCTTGGCGCCAGCAGCGCGTCGCCGGCGGCGACTGTCTCGACCCCTGCGGCCACCCTGTCGGCGGCCGCGGACTTGAGCAGGAAGCCCGCAGCGCCCGCACGGAGCGCTCCGTAGACGTACTCGTCGAGGTCGTACGTGGTGAGGATCAGCACCCTGCTGGGCAACCCCAGACGGACCAGCTCGCTGGTGGCCGCAATGCCGTCCATCACGGGCATCCGGATGTCCATGAGGACGACCTGCGGCTCGAGGGCGCGGGTCACCGACACCGCCTCTTGGCCGTTTGATGCCTCACCGATGACCGTGATCCCCTGGGACTCCAGCACGAGCCGCAGACCGGAGCGGATCAGCTCCTGGTCGTCGGCGACGACGACCGTGGTCACGTCTCCCTCAGGGGCAGATCGGCCTCGACCACGTATCGGTCGGCCTGTTGGCCGTGACTCAGCGTCCCTCCGAACACCGAGACGCGTTCGGCCATGCCGAGCAGACCCAGCCCGGAGCCCAGACCGCGGGGGCCAGCCACGTTGTCGGCCCGGATCCGCAGTGCGTCAGGCGTCCGTCGGATCAGGAGCGAGAGGCACTTGTCCTGCGAGTGCTTGAGGGCGTTGGTCAGGATCTCCTGGACGATGCGGTAGACCGACAGCCCGAGTCCGACCGGGAGGTCGTCCAGCGCACCCTCCTGGCGGAGTTCCACATCGAGGCCCTTGCGCCGCATGTCGTCGAGGAGCGCCGGCAGCTGGTCGACGCCGCTGTCGGGAGCGAGCCCCAGCTCGTCCTTCTCATCGCGCAGCAGGTGGAGCAAGCGCCCGGTCTCGGCCAGCGCCTTTCGTCCCGTCGAGGCGATGTCGTCGATGGCCTGTCGTGCGGCCGCCGGCGCGTGGTCGAACGACGCCCCGGCCGCGGAGGCCTGGACGACCATCGCGCTGACGGAGTGGGCGATGACGTCGTGCAGCTCACGAGCGATGCGTCCTCGCTCAGCGGCCGCTGCCTCCTGACGCACGGTCTCCTGCAACCGCAGCAGCTCCGCGGCCTGCTCGGCCAGTCGTTCGTTGCGGGCCACCAAGGTCCTGGCCCCAACCCCGAACAGATACGGCGGCAGCAGGATCACCGAGACGAAGACCAGGTCGGAGGCGTCGAAGGCGCGGTTCTTCTGCGAGAAGTCGCTGAGGATGGCCAGCTCGATGAGAGCGACCGACGCCAGCCCCCGCCAGTCGTCCAGGCCGCGACCCAGGGTCCAGCACGCCAACCCGATGATCAGGATCGGTACGGCGGGATCGTCCAGCTTCGTGCCGAGGTACGGCATCAGCGCGCTGGCCACTCCGGCCACGGTACCCACCGCCCACGGCCACCGGCTGCGGAAGACCAGGAGCCCACACGCCGCTGCCTGCAAGGCGATCGGGGCCAGCGGTGCCTCGACATCGAGGATGAGCAGCTCGATCGCGGCGAGCACGGCGAGCACCACGGGGAGGAGGACGTCGCGTCGGCGGATGACGTGGTGCACGGGCCGAATGTAAGGGTGCGCGGGCGGCAGGGCGCCCACCCCAGGGTGGAGATCGCATCGACCTGCGGACTGACGACCCGGAGGCGGAAGCGAGATGAGGTGGTGCTCCAACCCCATGGAGGAGGACACATGACGCAGCAGACTCTCAGCCGCACCACCCTGACCGACCCTTCGCCCACCCAGATCGATCGGCTCGCCCGGATCGGCCTCGGCGTCGCGGCCTTCGGGACGGTGCTGGCGCCCATCCACGCCCTGGCCCGGTACGCCACCGAGGACGGGAAGAACGACCTGGAGCTGCCCGGGCCGAGCCTGTGGGCCGAGCCGGCCCGCAACGCACTCGAGCCGATCCTGGACTGGGCGTCGGCGGACACGGTGTACGTCACCTACGGCAAGCTTTTCCTGTTCGTCATGGCCTTCGTGACGCTGGCGGCCTTCGCCGTCCACTCCCGACGGGGCGAGACTCGTGGGGCCGAGAAGTGGGGCTGGCGGCTGGCACTCACCGGCTACGTGATCCTCACGGCCGCGACCTTCGGCGAGTACTGGTCGCCGTGGTTGGAGGAGTCGTTCGCCATCCTCGGCATCCCGGGGATGCTGATTCACATGATCGGCTCCACCACATTGGGGATCGGCCTGCTCCGGCGCGGCTTCCACTCGCGGACCACGGGCGTCCTGCTCGTCCTGACCGTGCCGCTCACGATCATCCTCAGCAACCTGATCGCGCTGGGTGCCCCGTTGGTCGCCCTGTGCTGGGCCTGGGCCCTCGCGGTGCGGAGCGAGTCGTCGGTCGCCGCGGCGCGCTGACGTCAGCCGAGCCGGTTCAACGCGCCGGGGATGGCGGCCTCGTCACTGACCGGGACCCGCTTCCAGGTGACGGCGCCGTTGAGCGTCACGTGCAGGGTGAGGCGGCTGTCATCTCGCCCGAGGAAGTCACGCTCGAGGAACGCCATGCGGCCCGGCTTGAGCCAGCCGTCGGGGAACCATGCACCGTCTACCCACGTGATGTCGCCGTTCCCCGGGTTGCCATAGGGGTCGGATATGCCGCCGGTCGCATCGGTCGTGTACTGGCCCGGGTCGAAGCTCTTCGAGCACCCTGGATCACGCGTCTCGAACGTGCCACTCGGCGACCAGAAGTGGAGGTCGCAGCTGAAGGTGACGAACCACAGTCGCTCGTCGAGGTTTGGCCCCCACGTGCGGCGCATGTCGATGAGGGGCATGTCGAGAAGGCGCACCGTGCCTTCGTCCTCCTCGACGACGAGGACGACCTGACTCGCTACTGAGTCGTTGTCCGGGTTGATCTCATAGTGCTTGATCAGGACGACCCCGGGTCCAGGGATCGCGGGAGCCGGGTCGGGCTCGAACCGGAGGCTGGTCTCGGTGCCGTCGGCCCGGACCAGGCGGTGGCTGTTCTGTCCGGGGTCGAAGAAGTCCCCCGTCGAGCTCAGCGGGTCCGTGACGAGCAATGTGGTGTCGTCGTACGCCGTGACAACGGTCATGGCGCTGTTGCCGATCCGGAAGAGCGCGGAACGCCCGACTTGGGTCACCTCGATCGCAAACTGCTGGTGCTCGCGTCGGATCGGTCCGTCGGTGTCAGGCGAGCACTCAGGACTCCCGTCGCACAGCACGTACGTCCGCACCCTGAAGCCCGGTGCCATGACCTGCTCGTCCTCGACCCGACCCTCCGCGCGGATCCGCTCGAGCGGATCCGTCCCCACCTTCGAAGGCGAGTCGGTCGGGGTGGAGGTGGGACCTGGTTGCAGGTGGTCGAAATCGTTCTGTGCCTTGGTCCCACCGGCCGTGACCGGGGAGAGCGCCAGCACGGCCGCGAGGGCTGCCGCAGTGGTTCCGCCCACGACCGCCCGCCGCCGACGCAGCAGGCGCTGCCCGCGCAGGACGTCAGCGTCGACGGACGTCGCCGGAACGTCGATGTGATCGTGCAGCTCCACGAGCCGGGTGATGACGTCGTCGTCGATCATCGCTCTCCCCCTTGCAGTGAGGTCGCCCCGAAGTCCGACTCAAGAGCGCGCCGCAGGGCGGCGAGGGCGTCCCGCGTCTGGCTCTTCACCGTGCCCGTGCTGATGCCGAGGTCGGCAGCGGTCTCCTCGACCGACCGGTCCCACACATGCCGCAGCACGACCACCTTCCGCTGGCCCGGAGGCAGGCTCCGGACTGCCGTCCAGATCGCATCGGCATCCTCGGGAGGCATGCGCGGCTCCAACGGCAGGTCTACCGGGCCTGCGGAAGAGGGCGACTCCCGACGCCAGGGGCGCCGTCGATCGCTGTAGTGGCTGTTGACGAGCATCCGACGCACGTATCCCTCGACGTTGTCCGCCCGACTCACCCGGGGCCAGTTGGCGTACAGCCGCGCGAGCGTGTTCTGCACGATGTCCTCGGCCCGGTGCGGGTCGCCGCAGAGCAGGCATGCGGTGCGAAAGAGCGTCGCCCGTCGAGCGGCTACGTACTCGCTGAAGGCTGGTTCGCGTTCCATCGGGCCCCCTCTCCCACCTCCTTGACGCACGAAGCTGCCCTGCGGGTTGGGTCTCCGCCGCAGAATTGGCGATGGGTCCCTGCAGTGTCGTCCGACACCTCGACTGCGTCGAGGTGACACCGATTCGGTCACGCCCGCTGACAGGCGATTCCGTCGCCGGTGTCCATCAGCGAGACTGATAGCACTCACTGCCTACTCGACTTGGAGCCTCCCGTGTCGCTAGGGACCGTCCGTTGGTTCGACCCCGAGAGGGGCTTCGGGTTCCTGGCACCCGAGGACGGCACGGCGGACCTGTTCGTGCACGCCTCCGAGATCGTCAGTGACAGTGGCGCCAGGCTGCTCCGCGAAGGCCAGGCGGTCGAGTTCGAGGGCGGCGAGGGCGAGCGCGGTCCACAGGCACTTCAGGTGCGGGTCACCGGTGACGTTGCCGCCGACGCCGCAGTCGGCGTGCTGGGCACCGTCGCCTGGTACGAGCCGGGCAAGGGGTACGGCTTCGCCACGCCGGACGGTGGGGGGCCCCAGGTCTTCGTGCACAGCTCCGCCATCGTGACCGGGGGTGTGCTCGTCGCCGGGCACCGGGTGGCGTTCCTGGTCACCGAGGGCGAGCGCGGGCTGCAGGCCGCGCACGTGATCCCGTTGGGCGCCGGGGCCGGCACGCCTGCTGCGGCCGACGGCGCCGACGGGACTGTGGCCTGGTACGACGAGGCCAAGGGCTTTGGCTTCGTCACCCCTGACTCCGGTGGTGAGGACGTCTTCGTCCACGTCGGGGCACTCGTCGAGGGACTGACCTGGCTGGTCGAAGGAGACAGGGTGGCCTACGAGGTCGTCCAAGGAGACAAGGGCCTGCAGGCCCGCGACCTGCACCTCGTCCGGGGGGCTGCAGCCGAAGGCGAGCCCGCCCCCGCGGCCCCCGCTCGAGCGGCTGACCCGAAGGTAGGCGAGCCGACGGCCCGAGCCGGCGAGGGCGTCGTCGCGCGCTACGACGCGGAGCGCGGCTTCGGGTTCATCACCCCGGATGCGGGTGGCGCCGACCTCTTCGTGCACACGTCGGTCGTGATCGGTGACGAACCCCTGCAGAAGGGCGAGCGGGTCCGCTACAAGGTGCGTCAGAGCGACCGGGGCCCGCAGGCCGACCACGTCGAGCGCGTCTGAGCCGGGGTCGCACCCCCAGCCTGTGGTGCCGAAGCCTCGTGCGCACGTAGCATCGATCTCCCGGCTGCCGGGCCAGGGATCCCGGCCGGGAGGAGACCACATCGTGCGCATCCCTGGGGCGAAGCGTCGGATCGGCTTGGCAGGGGCCATGGTGGCCGGTCTGCTGGTGGCCGCCGGGGCCGCGACGAGCTCGGCCGCGCAGGCAGGCGCACTCACCCCGCACGGCAGCGCGAGGCAGGTCTACGCGACCGGTCTGGCAGCCGGCGCGAAGGTTGCCCTGGTGGACAGCTCCGGGCGGCAGGTCGCGAGCAGGTCGGCCAGCGCCCTCGGCGGTGTGCTGTTCCGTGACGTCAAGCCCGCCGCTGGTTATCGCCTTCGTCTGCTGCCGGGCGGACCGCTGTCGGGGCCGGTCACGGTGCACTCGGAGCAGCCCGCCCAGTGGAACCCTGACATCTACCAGCAGGCGATCCCGGCCAGCGGCTACGGCTACCTGACGACCCGCGACGGCACGAAGCTGGCGTACAAGGTCTGGCCCCCCAACACCCCGGCCGGACAGGGCCTGCCGGCGTTCACCCTGCCGAGCGGCCTGCCGAAGTACGCACCGCCCTACCCGACCCTGATCGAGTACTCCGGCTACGGCTACGCCAACCCCGACGGGCCGACGAGCGGCATCGCCGTGCTCGCCAACCTCATGGGGTACGCCGTCGTCGACGTCAACATGCGCGGTACCGGCTGCTCGGGCGGTGCTTTCGACTTCTTCGAGCCGTTGCAGAGCCTGGACGGTTACGACGTGGTCGAGACGATCGCCCGCCAGCCCTGGGTGAAGCACAACAAGGTCGGGATGATGGGCATCTCGTACGGCGGAATCAGCCAGCTCTTCACCGCCGCGACGCACCCGCCATCCCTCGCGGCGATCTCGCCGCTCTCGGTCATCGATGCGACCGCCACCACGCTCTACCCCGGCGGCATCCGCAACGACGGGTTTGCCGTCGCCTGGGCCAAGGAGCGCCAGGCGCAGGCGCAGGCGGCCGGTCAGGGCAAGACCGGCACCCAGCCGTACGCCGAGAAGCAGATCCAGGCTGGCGACCAGACCTGCAAGGACAACCAGGTGCTGCACCCCGAGGCCGCTGACCTGATGGCGAAGATCCAGCAGAACGAGCACTACCGGCCCGAGGTCGCCGACCCGCTGGACCCGATCACGTTCGTGGACAAGATCAATGTCCCGGTGTTCTTGGCCTGTCAGTTCCAGGACGAGCAGACCGGTGGTCACTGCCCGATGCTCGCGCAGCACTTCACCGGCACGCAGAAGAAGTGGTTCACCTTCACCAACGGCGCGCACATCGACTCGCTCGATCCGGAGACCTACAACCGCTGGCTCGACTTCCTGTCGTTGTACGTCGCGCGCCAGGCCCCCGGCGAGAACGCGGCCGTGACCCGCGCCGCCGCGCCGGTCATCTTCCAGGGAGCAATGGGTCTTCCGCAGAGCGAGGTCATCACACTGCCGATCGACCCGATCCAGGCCATGCCGACGTACGACCTGGCGTTGGCAGCCTTCGAGAAGCTGCCAGCGGTGCGGGTGCTGTTCGACAACGGCGCCGGGCGCTCACCGACCGGGCAGTCCACTCCGGGTAACCCCTACCCCGGTTTCGAGCAGTCCTTCCCCGCGCTTCCGGTGCCGGGCACGATCGCGCGTCAGTGGTACCTCGCCAAGAACGGTGTGCTCGCCGACAATGCGGTCGAGAGCGGCATCGACGCCTACACGTCCGACGCGAAAGCACTGCCGCCCACCAACTTCGGCAGCAACACCGGCGGCGGTGGGCTCTGGGGCAACGCCTCGCAGTGGTCCTGGAACTGGCAGCAGAACCCGGTCGGCACGGCGGTCTCCTACCTGACCGAGCCCCTGACGGAGGCCACGACGGTGGTCGGTGCTGGTGCGGTGCACCTGTGGGTCCGGTCCGCCACCTCCGACGTGGACCTCCAGGCGACGGTCAGTGAGGTCACGGGGGACGGCCGCGAGACGTTCGTCCAGAACGGCTGGCTGCGCGCCAGCGAGCGCAAGCTCGCGACCGGCCCCGACAACATCTTCAAGCAGCCGAGCACGTTGCTCGAACCCATCCCGAGCATGCTCGCCGCGGACGTGCAGCCGATGCCGAGGAACGAGTTCGTCCCGGTCGTCATCCCGCTCTACTACCAGGGTCACGCCTATCGCGCAGGCACCCGGATCCGGGTGACGGTCGCTGCACCCAACGGCACCCAGCCGATCTGGTCCTTCGACAACACCCGGCCGAAGGGGACCGGCACGGTCTCGATCGCGTTCTCACCGAAGATGCCGTCGAGCCTGGTGCTACCTGTCGTCCCCGGCGTCACCGTGCCGACCGGCCAGCCGGCCTGCCCGAGCCTTCGCAACGAGCCCTGCCGCCCCTACGTGGCACTGGCCAACCGGGTAGGGACGCTGAGCGATGCCAGCCAACCGGCCGCGGCCCCGCCCGCCGCGGGGCCGGAATCCTTGCCGAGCACCGGTGGGGCTTCACGGTCGGCCTGGGCTGGGTTGCTCGCTCTGCTGCTCGGCGCACTCGTCCTCAGCGTCCGGGGCCGCCTGCGGCCTCCTCGGCTGCCCTGCTGAAACAGCTACAGGCCTAGCCGGAACTTCCTACGACTCCGCCGAGGGGGTCTCGCAGCCCTCAGGGTTGGCGGCTGTCAGGCGTCGCGCAGGAAGAGCTCGACCTCGACGACGTCTCCCTCGGCCAGGTCCTCGGCCCGTCGTACGGCGGCCTTCACCGGGAGCACGTAGCTGCCGTCCTTCGACGGGAAGATCGAGGTATCCCATGCGGATGCGCCGACCGTGACCCGCACCCGCAGCGACCCGAAGCCCCGACGCGGTCCCGTCGGTTCCTCGCGCAGGTCGTCGCCGACTTCCGGCGGCAGGGTGAGGAAGTGCCATCCCCCTTCACCCGAGTGCTCCCACAGCTCGGCACTGAAGGTCACGGGCGTTGCCACAGTCGCGACGCTACCGATTCCGGCGTACGCCGTTGTTGGCTGGATGGCCAGCAGGAGTGGAACGGTCCGCGCCGAAGTCCTCCACATGCGCCGCGCCCTCACTGCCCTCGTCCTCGCCGCCGGCTTGGGCCTGCCCCTGGTGGCCCAGGCCGCGCCGGTCGGACCAACCGACGTCTGCACCGAGGTGCCCGACCCGCAGCGCTGGCTCGACGCAGGGACCCCCGACCGCGGTCGCGATCGCGCGCTGATCGCCGTGCATCGCGGCGCCGCAGAGCTCGCGCCCGAGAACACCATCGAGGCCTTCGAATACGCGATCGCCTACGGCATGGACATGATCGAGGCCGACGTGCAGCAGACCGTCGACCACCAGTACGTCGTCTTCCACGACATGGACGTCGCCAACAAGACCGACAGCACTGGCAAGTTCCCCGTCCTGTCCGCCGCCGAGGCGCGCGCGATGAACGTCGCCGGCAACGACAAGTGGCGTGGCAGCGAGTACGACCCCGCGCGGATGCCGCTGCTCTCCGAGGTGCTTGCCCTCGCGGCCCGACACCAGGTCGGGATCATGTTCGACATCAAGGAGTCGGTCACCGACACCGCGACCGTCGCCCTCATGGCCAGGGAGGCCGGCGTCGTGCCGCTGTCGGTGTTCATCCCCTACCTCCCGGTCCGTGCGGAAGCCATCAAGGCGGCCGTGCCTGAGGCGCGGCTGAACTTCTCGACGCAGGTCTTCTCCGACGCGCCCGGCGGAGTGACTCCTGGCGTGCTGTTCGCGGCTGCCAAGGAGTACGGCCAGTTCGGGTCCTCCCTGCCGAGCTACACGCCGGAGCGGATCGCGGAGGTGCACGACGGCTGCGGTCTCGTCGTCCCCAACGTCTACCAGGGCGAGGTCACCGGCACCGAGGCCGGCGACCTGGCGCACGCCCGTGCGATCGGCGCGGACGGCGCTCAGGTCAACCGGCCGGACGTCGCCGCCGATGGCCTGGACCGGCCAGGGGCGACGACCCTGGCCGTCGGTAGTGGGACCGCCTGTCTCGTCGACACCGCACATGGCCTCGGCCTGCCCGGCAAGCTGGTCCTCGTCGACGGCACGGCCGTCACGACCCGTCGCGGCGGGTGCCTCCCGCTGCCGGCTTCGGTCGGAAGCGTGACCTGGCCCGGCGACGGCTCGACGCTGGCCAGCGGTTGGACAGCACCGGTCGTCGACGACCCCCGGCCGGGCAAGGGCCCGCGGAAGCCGCATCCGCGCGACCGGTAGCACGGTGGTGCGCGGTGACGGCGTCCGGATCGCCGTCGGTGAGCGCACCTAGGCCGCAGCCCATCGACAACGGCTCGCCCCCGTAGCTCTACCGCGCCTTTACCGGCGCAGGCGATGTTCCTGCGTGCCGGCTACCCGCCGCGCACAGGTCCGGGAGGGCACATGAACAAGGTCTTGAAGGCGAGCAGCATCGCGGTCGTTGCCGCGGCGGTCGCATCCTCGGTCGGCCTCGCGGTCGCCGCGGTCCCCACTGACGGGGTGATCGACAGCTGCTACAGCACCCGTAACGGCAACGTGCGGATCGTCGATCCAGCGGTTGAGAGTTGCAAGAGCAGCGAGCAGGCCCTGGCCTGGAACCAGACTGGTCCGCAGGGAATCCAGGGAATCCAGGGAATCCAGGGTCCGCAAGGCGAGACCGGTGGTCGCGGGGACGAGGGCGCCCAGGGGTTTGCCGGCGCGGCCGGCGCGCCCGGCCCGCAGGGCGCGAAGGGGGATCCGGGCGCTCCCGGGGCTGCTGGTGTGTCGCTGGCACATCACACCGGCAGGGAGGACGGGTTCGGCACCGACGTCGTGCAGTCGGGAACC
>JBKKBU010000435.1:0-4119 GCA_046713755.1 Mycobacteriales bacterium | reverse complement strand
GCTCGCCACTGCCGGTCTGCTGCTGCTGGCCCCACCGTGGCGCGAGTGGTTGGCCCGTCGGATGCCCCGAGGGCTGGCCGAGGCGCTCGCCGTGCCGGCCGCCGCTCAGATCGCGTGCGGGCCGGTCGTCGTGGCGATCGCCGGCCAGCTCGGCTTGCTGTCGGTGCCCGCCAACCTGCTCGCCATCCCGGCCGTCGCACCTGCCACCGTCCTCGGCGTTCTTGCTGCGGTGCTGGCCCCGGTCTGGCTGCCGGCGGCGCAGGCAGTCGCGTGGCTCGGCTACCTACCGACGGCGTGGCTCGTGCGGATCGCCCGCGCCGGCGCCGAGGTTCCCGGAGCCGCGGTCGACTGGCCGGACGGCTCCCGAGGTGCGCTGCTGCTGGCGGTGCTGACGGCGGTCGGCTGGATCACGGTGCTGCATCGCCGGCTGCGACGGGTCGTGGCGGCCGGCCTGGTGGGGAGCTGCCTCGTGACCGTCGGCCTCGGCGCTGCCGCACCGGCCTGGCCGCCGCCTGACTGGGTGGTGGTGATGTGTGATGTCGGCCAGGGCGACATGGTCGTCGCCCGCGGTGGCCTGGTCGTCGACGTCGGTCCCGATCCGGTTGCCGCCGATCGCTGCCTCGACCGGCTCGGGGTCGACCGCGTCCCGCTCGTGGTCCTCACCCACCAGCACGCCGACCACGTGCTCGGTCTGCCAGGCGTGCTGCGTCGACCCGTCGGGCTCATCGAGGTCGGACCGCTCGCGGAGCCGGCCGCCCAACACGCCCAGGTGCTCGCCTGGGCCCGCGCCGCCGGTGTCCCCGTCGCGCAGGCAGCGCTCGGTGAGCAGCGCCAGCTCGGGCCCGTCGGGTGGACGGTCCAGGCCCCGGGCCGGCGCTATCGAGGGACCCGCTCGGACCCCAACAACAGCTCGCTCGTGCTGCGCCTGCGGGCGCCCGGCCTCACCGCCCTGCTCACCGGCGATGTCGAGCCGGAGGCGCAGATCGACCTGCTCGAGTCCGGCGGTGACCCCGTCGACCTGCTGAAGGTTCCGCATCACGGCAGCGACCACCAGGAGCCGGCGTTCCTGGCGGCGCAGCGTCCGCGCCTCGCCCTGACGTCGGTCGGGGCCGGCAACAGCTACGGCCATCCGTCGGCTGACACCCTCGGGCAGCTGCTCGACCAGGGCGCTCGGTCGTTCCGGACGGATCGCGACGGCGACATCGCGGTCGCGGTCCGGGCAGCCGGCCTCATCGCCGTGGGTCGGACCGGCCGCGGCGAGCAGCGCGGCCCCGCGATGGCGGGCGTCCCGCCACCGGAGCGACCGGCAGCCTGGCAGGGCGCCGCATCCGTCGTACGCCGGAGCGGTCGGTTGCGAGTGAGAGGACCCTCTCGTGGGACGATCGGGCGTGCCCCCGAAGCCCGCTCCGCTGCTGACGCTGGTCGTGGGCGACGAGGACCTGCTCGTGGCCCGCGCGGTGTCCAGGATCGTCAGTGCCGAGCGCGCTGCCGAGCCCGACGTCGACGTGCGCGACCTCGACGCGGCTTCGCTGGCGCCGGGCGACCTGGCCGAGCTGTTCAGCCCGTCGTTGTTCGGTGATCGCAAGGTCGTCGTGCTCCGGTCCGCGCAGGACCTCGGCAAGGAGGTGGCGGCTGAGCTGACCTCCTACGCCGCCGATCCGGTCGAGGAGGTCGTGCTCGTGGTCCAGCACGCCGGCGCTGCCAAGGGCAAGGCTCTGCTGGCCGCGTTGGTCGCCGCCGGGGGCGAACGCGTCGACGTCCCGAAGATCGCCAAGGCGGGGGAACGGCGCGACTTCGTCCGCGCGGAGCTCAAGGTCGACAAGCGGGTCGTGGAGGAGGACGCCGTCACGGCCCTGCTCGACGCCGTGGGCACCGACCTGCGGGAGCTGGCGTCGGCCTGCAGCCAGCTGCTGTCCGACACCGAAGGCACCGTCACGGTCGAGGCGGTGGCGCGCTACTACCGGGGGCGGGCCGAGGCGAGCGGCTTCGCCGTCGCCGACCGGGCCGTCGAGGGTGACCTGGCAGGTGCGCTCGAGCTGGCCCGCTGGGGTCAGGCGACCGGGCTCGCGCACGTTCTGGTCACCAGTGCGCTGGCGTCGACGCTGCGCTCGATGGCGCAGGTGGCCGCCGCCGGGCGCTCGGTCAACAACTACCAATTGGCGGCCGAGCTGGGCATGCCGGCCTGGAAGGTCGACAAGACCCAGCGGCAGGCCCGCGGCTGGCGGCCCGAAGCCTTGTCGGATGCGATGCAGGCCGTGGCCACGGCAGACGGAGACGTCAAGGGCGGGGCGGTCGACCAGGACTACGCGGTCGAGCGCGCGCTGTTGGCTGTGGTGCGAGCCCGAGGAGGAGGCCGGTGACAGTGACCGAGGGCGTGACCGAGGGCGTGACCGAGGGCGTGACCAACGGCGTGAGCGCCGCGCCGGCACCCAAGCCGGAGAAGCGGCCGCTCTACCCGCGGCTGCTGCGGCTCCAGCACATCCACCCCAACGCCTGGCAGCGCGCCGCTCTCGGGGAAGGGGCGCTGGGCATCGCGGCTTTGCTCTGCCTTGCTGACGTGGCGAGCCTGTGGACCCTGGTCGTGCTGCCGGTCGCCGTCGCCGGTGTCGTCAAGGCCCATGACGTGCTGGCCGGCGCGCTCGAGACCCGGCCCTAGAACGCAAACGGCGCCGCCCCCTCGCGGGAGCAGCGCCGATCTGCTGTCGGGACTAGCTGCCCGAGAGGGCGCTGACCTTCTTAGCGATCGCGGACTTGCGGTTGGCTGCCTGGTTGGCGTGGATGATGCCCTTGCTGGCGGCCTTGTCGAGCGCGCGGTTGGCGCTGCGGGCCAGCGTCGTGGCGTTGTCGACGTCACCGGCGGCAGCGGCCTCGCGGAACTTGCGCACGGACGTCTTGAGCGAACTCTTGACCGACTTGTTGCGCAGGCGCGCCTTCTCGTTGGTCTTGATCCGCTTGATCTGCGACTTGATGTTGGCCACGGTTGGAGCAGTCCTCGTCGTTCGGTGAGTGGGTGTGCGGCAGCGAAGGCGCAGCACACGGTCGACAGAGGTTAGCAGCAGGCCGGGGTCGAGGCGAGCGAGAGCCTGGTCACGCCCAGCCGGTCAGCGCCCGCAGCCAGGCTCCGAGGACGTCGGCCTGCGCGGCCTGGAACGCCCGGACGGTCGGCATCCCAGCGGGTGCCGGTTGCAGCGAGCGCCACCGGAACAGGCCGGCGAGGGCGGCCGTCAGCACCCGGACCCGGTCATCGGCCGCCACCCCGGCCAGCTCGAGGAGGGCAGCGGGGGTCGGCCCACCGCTCATCGCGACGGACGGCGCGAAGGCGAGCAGGTCCAGCACGGGGTGACCGACGCCGGCTGACGGCCAGTCGACCAGCACGACACTGCGGTCCGGCCGGACGAGCAGGTTGTCCGCCCTGACGTCGAGGTGCAGCAGCCGGTCACCCTCCCCGGCGGCCCGCCAGTCAGACTCCAGGTCTGTGAGTCGGTCCGCGTGCCGACGCTCCCATTCCGGCAGCCGGTGGGACTCGGTGGCGAGCAGCGGCCAGCGGTCGAGGTCGTCCTGGAGCTGATCGGCTGCGGTGGGCAGCCCGGCCGGGGCCGAGATCTCCGACAAGCGGCCGAGTGCGGCCAAGGCTGCACTGAGCTCGGCGGGTTGCCACGGTTGCTGTGGCGGGCGACCGTCGATCTCGGTGAGCACGATCGCGGCCCACGGTGGGGCGTCCACGACACCGAGCAGTCGGGCACAGCCCAGCTCAAGGGGCAGTAGCGGTGTGAGCCGGGCCTCCCGCAGGTGCATGACGGGGGTGAGCTCGTTGACGTCCGCGGACCCGGCCTTCACGAAGGCCCGCTGGCCCTGCGGACCGCGGACCCGGGCAGCTACGCCGGGCGAGTAGCCCTCGGTCTGCGAGAGCGCCGCAACGACCGGCCAGCCGAGGACCTCATCGACCGCGGCCCGCACCGCGTGGGGCAGCGCCCCGTAGTCCGGTCTCATCGTCGTACTGCATCACGTTCGTCCACCGGAATCCGGAGCGCCGGCTCTGCGAGAATGGTGCGTGCCCACGACCGACCAGCTCAGCATCCGCAACTTCTGCATCATCGCCCACATCGACCACGGCAAGTC
>JBKKBU010000434.1:0-6201 GCA_046713755.1 Mycobacteriales bacterium | reverse complement strand
CGGACCCAGGCGAGCCAACCCGGCGAGCACCGCTGTCAGCAGGAGGGCCAGGCCGGCCCCGACCCGGGTGGTCGTCCACGAGCCGCTGCGCACCGCAGCCTCGGGGACCGTCTTCGGCGGCGGCACGACCAGCGCGACAAAGAGCAGCAGCAGCACCGCGCCCACCGTCCACGGCAGGACGGGGAGCACGCCCACCACGTCGGTGTCCATCACGAGGACAGTACGGGCGAAGAGGCAGGAACCAGGCAATCCACGGCGTACACAGCACGTAGCACCCCCGACTCCGGAGGCCCCCCATGCTGCGACGTCCCCCCGTCCTGCTGCTCGCCGTCCTCACCCTGCCGCTGCTCGTCCTCGCCGGCCCGGCGCAGGCCGATCACACCGCGCCGGGCGCTGCGCTCAGCCCGATCGAGGCGCAGCCCGGCAGTCCGGCGCTGACCGCTGGCGAAGGCACCTGGAAGTTCATCGGCAACGTCGGGCCGATGGAGGCCACCGACCTCGAGTACTTCACCAAGGGCGGCGTCACCTACGTGTCGGGCGGCACCCTCGGCCAGGCCCCGACCCGCACGCCGGGCTTCGTCGGCCAGCGCATCGTGCAGCTCACCGACAACGCCGGCCAGGTGGCGGCCCCGAAGCTCGTCGCCGACCACGGCTCGGCGCACTGCGAGGTGACCGCGGCCTCGGCTGCGGGCACGACCGGCCTCCAGCACGACGTACAGGCCGTGCCCAGCGTCGAGACCGAGCTGCTCATCGACACCACCGACGCGGCGGGCCGCTGCCATGACACCCCCGGTGGCGGGATGGAGATCCTCGACGTGAGCGGTCTCGGCACCGATGGCTTCGAGGTCCGCGAGATCGGGCTGATCCGCTTCAACGGCACGACCCACACCGTGACGGCCGACGTGAAGCGCCCGGGCATCCTCTACAACAACGGCGCCGAGTTCGGCACCGGCACGGGCAAGGACGCGATCGCGCAGGCCTGGGTCGACGTCGTCGACGTGCGGTCGTGCATGGGCCTGACCGGCAAGACCCTCGACCAGAAGCGCGCTGCCTGCCGGCCCACTGCCACCCGCTTCCCCTACCAGCCCGAGTGGACGTCGAAGAAGCTGGCCGACGGCACCCTCACCGAGCCCGCTAGCTGCCACGACATCACCGCCCGCGACGATCGCCTCTACTGCGCCGCGCTCAACGCCTCGCTGATCCTCGACATCAGCGGCGTGCTCGACGCGAGCGGCAAGGTGGCAGGCACCCCCCTGCCGTGCACTCTCATCGACGGCACCCGCACGACCGCCAAGGTGACCGACTGCGCGTTCAAGCCCGCGGGTGCGACCACCACCGCCCCCCCGACCGCTGCCGAGGCGATCAAGGCCTACGCCGACATGGGCCGCCCGGCAGCCACGGGGATCCGCTTCCTCGGCACCTTCAACCACCCGGGGCGCAACTGCTCACCGGTGCCGGCCACGACCTGCAACACCAACACCGTGGTGCGCTCCGACCTTGAGGTGGCGGTCAGCCACGAGGCCGACCCGACGCCGGACCCCAAGCACATGCTCGTCACCGACGAGCGCGGCGGCGGCATCGTGCCGCCCGGCGCGACCTGCGCTCCCGGCCTGGACAACCCGGTCGGCAACGGCGGCATCCACGTCTACGACATCAGCGACCCCGCCAAGATCGTGCATGTCAAGGCGCCGGACGGCAGCCCGGCGGTCTACATCGGGACGTCGCCGACGCCGTCGCCGACGTTCTGCACGGTGCACGTCATTGAGCAGGTCCCCGGGGAGGCCCGCATCGTCGCGGCCTACTACGACGGCGGCACCAAGATCGTCGACTACGCCATCGACGAGGCCGGCGCGTGGACCTTCAAGGAGGTAGCGGCCTACCGCCTCCCCGGTGCCAACACCTGGGCCAGCGAGGTGTTCAAGACCCAGGACAACCCCGATGGCACCCGAACCTACTTCTTCACCTCGACCAGCTTCGGCCTCGGCGAGGGAACCGCCCGCGGCATCGACGTCTTCTCCTGGACCGGGGTGCCCAACCCGCTGAAGGCTGCCTCGGTGGCCCAGCCGCCGGCAGCGCCGCCCGCCGGCAACCCGCCGCCGCCCGCCGCCCCGCCGAGCCCGCCCTCCGGTGGCCTGCCTGCTACCGGTCCGGACCGCCTCGTGCTGCTGCTCGCCGGCGTGCTGCTGCCGGCCGCCGTGGTGGTGCGCCTGCTGCGTCGCCGGCTGGCCCCGTCCAGCTGACTCGCGGGTCAGCTGACTAGGGGAGGTACCGCTCGGTGACAGCCGTGACGAAACCGTCGCGGTCGTAGCGCAGGTCAAACAGCGTCTGCTCCCCCTGGTCGGTCGCCACGAACTCGACCAGCTCGTCGAGCGTGCGGGGCTTCGCACCGCTGCGCTGGCCGTCGCCGGCCCAGGAGTTGAACGCGATGTCGCCGGTCACGACGGCGTCGCGACGGACCTGCAACGTGCGCAGCTTCGGGTTGTCGTTGACGACGTAGTAGTCGGACTCCTCGTCACCGCCTCGCTTCGCGGCATCCGCAGCGGCCTGGCCGGTGAGGAACTGCACGCGGTCGAAGCGCAGCTCTATCGGGTCAGCCTCCTCGCCCGATCCACCGGAGCCGCCGCGCTTGCCGGCCGACCGGAGGTAGCCCATGTCGGCTCCGGAGGCCGGGACGTCCGTCGTCGGCGTCGCGCTGGGGGTGGGGCTGCGCGGGGCCGTTGGTCGTGGCGTGGCCGGCGGGGCGCTGGCCAGGTTCAGGCCCGTTTGGGCGGCAGTTGGTGTCGCGCCGCCATCACCCCACTTGGCCGCGCCGATGCCGACGGCCACTCCCAGGGCCATGGCGACGACAACGGCGACGGTGGCCAGCACCCCCGCGCGGCGGCGGTCGCGGGAGCTGTCCTGGTGCTCGCGACGTGGCCCGGAGCCGTCGCTGTCGAGCAGGTCGTCCAGTCCCATGGAGCCCCCCTCAGTCGGTGAGGTCGGGAACAGGGAGGCTCTTGAGCCGGGTCGGCGGCCAGACCACGACGAAGGCCCGACCGATCACCATGTCGATCGGGATGGGGCCGTTGTCACGGGAGTCGGAGCTCTCCCCGCGATGGTCACCCATCACCCACAGCTTTCCCTCGGGGATGAGGATTCCGGGCGCACCCGGCGCGCACTCGGCGTCGGTGCCGGCCGCACAGAACGGCCGGCGGTTGTCCTCGAAGAGGTAGGGCTCGTCAAGCTCGATCGGGGTAGCGCTGCCGCGGGCCTGCACGGTCACCCGGCCGTTGCTGCAGCAGGCGACCCGGTCGCCCGGGAGGCCGATGACCCGCTTGATGAAGTCCTTCTCGCCAGGAGCGCCGAGGCCGAGCAGCCGGGTGGCGCCGCGCGCTGCCCGCTGCACGGGGCCACCCGGCTCGGGGATCTCGACCTCGGCCTGGAAGCTGCCGACGCCGTTGAAGACCACGATCTCGCCGCGGCGCACCTCGCGCACCTTGTAGACGACCTTGTTGACCAGCACCCGGTCGCCGTTGCAGCCCGGACACCCGTGCAGCGTCGTCTCCATCGAGCCGCTCGGGATGAAGAAGGCCTGGACCAGGAAGGTCTTGACCAGCAGTGCGAGAGCAAGCGCGATGACGATGAGGATCGGCACCTCGCGCCACGGCGACCGGCGCTTCTTCGCTGCCGGTGGCGCGGGCAGGGTCTCGGTCGTCATGCCCACGACCCTAATCGGAGGGCAGTCAGGTCAACGTCCCGACGGCGGTGACATCCAGCTGCACGCGTACGACATCGGCCACCTTGAGGGCACCGAGCAGCCCGGAGTACGGCGTGATGCCGAACTCGGTCTGGCGCACCGGCACCTCGGCGGTGATGCGGGTCCGACCGTCGCGCTCCGCACCTTCGAGGACGACCTCGATCGGCTGGGTGTTGCCGGCCAGCGTCAACGTCCCCTTGGCGACGACGCGGCTGCCGTCCTGGCGTACGTCGGAAGCCGTGAAGGTGACGTCGGGGTGCTGCGTCGCCCGCAGGCTCTTGAGGGCGTTGTCGCGGATGGTGCGGCGGTCCTTGTCGGACAACGGCTTGAGCCCGCCATCGCCTCGGAGCACGGCGAGCGACGGGAGATGCGCGGTCAGCTCCAGGCCGGTCGGGACCGCCGCATCGCCGAAGGTGGCGACGCCGGACCACTGCCCGATCGCGATGACGAGATCGTGGCCCACCTTGCTGCCCACGCCCTCACGACCGGTGTGCAGGGTCAGGGCGCCGTCGGCAGGACCGAGCACGACGTCGGGACGGGGCATGGGTGGATCCTCCGGGTCGCTGAGCGGTCGGTTATCGGATGAGGCCTTGCAGGGCAAGCCACGACGCCGCGAATCCCGGGTGCAGTGGGAGCGACTCGACCTCGTCGAGCCTGACCCAGCGCACCTCCGTGCTCTCGCGATCTTCGCTGTGCACGTCGAGGAGCAGGTCAGCCTGGGCCACCACGGTGGTGTACGACCAGCCACCGTGGTCGTCGATCGAAGCCGCCGTGACACGCACTCCGGC
The DNA here is from genome assembly GCA_046713755.1 of Mycobacteriales bacterium. Taxonomy (GTDB): domain Bacteria; phylum Actinomycetota; class Actinomycetes; order Mycobacteriales; family SCTD01; genus JAUYQP01. The sequence goes on along the minus strand of JBKKBU010000434.1, from coordinate 1,677 downwards.
CGGGTCCAGGCCGGTCTCCTCCGCTGCCTCGCGCAACGCTGCCTGCTCGGCGGTCTCCGCCGATCCGCGGGCACCGCCAGGCACCCCCCAGGTGTCACCCTGGTGGGACCAAGGGGCGCGGTGCTGCAGCAGAACCCGGCCTTCGGCCACCACCAGCAACCCGGCCGCCCCGAAGCGCCCCCAGTGGTGATGGCCGGCGGCGCACTGCTGCCACCCGTCGCCATCTCGATGGTGCCGGTGCACCTGTGCCGGCGGCTGACCTGGGTCAGCCACGGGCGATCGCGAGGTTGAAGGTGGCCGTGCCGAGGGCTCCGAACAGGGCGATCCACAGCGGGAAGTAGGCCTCCGTCGTACGGGAGGTGTCGAGGCCGCCGAGGTCGAGAATGGCGGTCGCAGCCCAACCAAACTCCGTCAGCAGCGCACGCACGTCGTCCTTGGCGGCCTGGTCGTCGCCGGACAGGAAGACGACATGGTCGCCCGGGACGAGCGACGGCCGGACCATGACGTCGGCGTTCATGGTGTTGAGCGACTTCACGACCCGGGTGCGCGGCAGCGCGCGTTGGATCTGCTCGGCGAGGCTGTCGAACGCGGGCGTCAGGAGCGCCGGGGGCATGCCGCGCGAGAAGTCCAGCGGGTTCGACACGTCGAGCAGGACCGTGCCGTCCAGGCCGTCGCCGACAGTCGCGAGCGCCGCGTGGGTGCCGCTGCCGCTGACCGCGTTGACAGCCAGCTCGGCGTGCTCAGCAGCCTCGGCGAAGGTCGCCAGCCGCCAGTGCCCCGCCGGTCCGCTCGAGGGGTCGCGGGTACCCATGACGACGTCATGTCCGAGCTCGACGCATCGCCCCGCGATGGCCTGGCCCACCATGCCCGTCCCGAGGACCCCGATCCGCATGGGTCCGACCATAGGTCCTCAGTGCCCCATCAGCGGACCAGGTTGTCGACCAGCCGAGCGAGCTCAGCGGCCGGGTCGGCAGTGAGACCCGGGTGCACCGGACCGGCCTGGACCACGGTGCTGCGGGGGGCGGTCAGCCAGCCGAACCGCTGCCCGAGCGACATCTCGGCGGCCGGTCCCTCGCCGCGGCAGCACCGGTCGAAGGCGGCCGCGGCTTGGCGGACGGCGGCCGGGTCGGTGGCCGCGTCGAGGGCCCGCAGCCGGTCCTCGGCGACGACGACGGAGCAGCCCAGGAACTCGCGCTGCTGGCAGTAGAGCAGGACGCCGATGTTCAGGCACTCCCCTCGATCGATGCGCGGGACGGCGCGGAGCAGGACGTACTGGAACGTCGAACGAGTCACTGAATGAGTGACTGCAGGATTCACGGTGACCACTCCGCCTCGGCGTCGAGCCGGGCGAGCAGGTGCCTGCGGTACGCCGCCCTGACCTCGGCCGGTGCGGCGAAGCCCGGCTCGTCGGCCAGCCACTGGTCCGGCACGAGCGCGAGGACCTCGTCGAGAGGTCACCCGTCACGGGAAGCGGCACCGGCTCGGCAACAAGGGCCCGTAGGACGTGGTCGGCGGACTGAAAGGGACGCTCTGCCTTGCCGGCGATGCGGGCCCAGTCGTGGTGGAAGTAGAGCGCTGCACCGTGGTCGATGAGCCACAGGTCGCCGTGCCACCGCAGCAGGTTGGGGTTGCGCCAGGAGCGGTCGACGTTCTCGACGAAAGCATCCAGCCACAGCA
>JBKKBU010000433.1:0-3601 GCA_046713755.1 Mycobacteriales bacterium | reverse complement strand
CGGCTGGTCAACGTCCACGTCCAGCGGCTCAGGGCCAAGGTCGAGCGTGACCCGGAGAACCCTTGCGTCGTGGTCACCGTCCGCGGGGTCGGTTACAAGGCGGGCTCGCCCTGAGCGAGCAGGGTCTCTACCCGCTCGGCACTGGACCTGGCGGGATGCCGCCAGACCTGCGCCGGTCCGGCTGGCGCGCACTTCCGGCCCGGGCGGCTCAGCGCTGGCGGACCTCGCTGCAGACCAGGGTGGTCCTCACGACGCTGATCGTCAGCGGGGTCGTCCTGCTGCTGCTCGCGAGCCTGCTCATCAGTCAGGTCGGCTCGGGCCTGATCGACGCGAAGGCGCGGGCAGCCGTCAGCGAGGCGCGTGCCGGCCTGGTGCTGGCGCAGTCCCAGGTCGACCTGTCGCTGTCGAAGTCGCCGGACCCGGTCGTCACCCGCGGGGCGCTCAACCGGCTGGCCGATGAGCTGACCGTCCGGGGGTCGGCCGGCGACCTCTACCGCATCCTGCTGGACGGCACCGCCCCCAGCACCTTCGCGTTCACCTCGGACGCGGTCGTCCCGGGCGACGTCCCCGACGAGCTGGTCGCTGCGCTGGACGAGGGTGGCACGGCGTACGTCTTCGCCGACGTCCCGTCCAACGAAGGGCGTGGCCCGGGCATCGTGGTCGGTGGCGTGCTCGCGACCGGCCCGGCGCTCGGTGAGTACCGCCTCTACCACTTCTTCCCGCTGACGGCAGAGGAGGAGACCCTCAGCCTGGTACGGCGAACAGCGGCGCTCGCCGGGCTGCTCCTCGTCGTGCTGCTGGCACTCATCTCCGCGCTCGTCACTCGGCAGGTCGTGTCTCCGGTGCGACAGGCCGCCACCATCGCGGAGCGGTTCGCGGCCGGCCGGCTCGACGAGCGCATGGCTGTGCACGGGCAGGACGAGATCGCCCTGCTCGGCTCGACGTTCAACAGCATGGCCGAAGCGCTGCAACGCCAGATCCGGCTGCTCGAGGACCTGTCCCGGGTGCAGCGCCGGTTCGTGTCCGACGTCTCCCACGAGCTGCGCACCCCGCTGACGACGGTGCGCATGGCAGCCGATGTGTTGCACGAGGCGCGGCACGACTTCTCAGACGGCACGGCCCGGTCGGCTGAGCTGCTGCAGCTGGAGCTCGACCGCTTCGAGCAGCTGCTCATCGACCTGCTGGAGATCAGCCGCTTCGACGCGGGGGCCGCGCTGCTCTCGCACGAGCAGGTCGACCTGTTGGCTCTGGTCCGCCGGGTCGTGCGAAGCGTGCAGCCGCTGGCGGATGCGGCCGCGACCACCCTTGATCTGACCGGGCTTCCGGCTCACGCCGTGCAGGTCGAGCTCGACGCCGTGCGGGTCGAGCGGGTGCTGCGCAACTTGCTCGTCAACGCTGTCGAGCACGGCGAGGGGCGCCCGGTGGTCGTGACTGTCGCCGCGGACGAGGCAGCAGTCGCCGTGGTCGTGCGTGACCACGGCATCGGCCTGCGGCCAGGGGAGAGCAGCCTGGTCTTCACCCGTTTCTGGCGCGGTGATCCCTCCCGGGCGCGCACCACGGGTGGCACCGGACTCGGCCTCGCCATCTCGTTCGAGGACGTCCGGCTGCACGGCGGCTGGCTGCACGCCTGGGGTGAGCCCGGGCGGGGGGCCGCCTTCCGGATGACGCTGCCGCGACGGGCCGGCGGGGCGCTGGTCGTGAGCCCGCTGCCACTCGAGCCGGCGGACGCGGTGCGGGCATGAGCCGGCCTGCTCGGGTCGGCAGGCTGATGCTGGGCCTTGGTCTCGCGGGTGGTCTCGCGGGTGGCCTGGCCGGCTGCGGCCTGCCGGCACCCGAGGGGGTGCAGCGTCCTGGTCCGGCGGTCGAACGGGCTGCCCAGCCCGGCGATGTGGACGTGCTGCCCCCTGACCCACGGCCGGACGCCGATGCCTTTGCCGTGGTCGATGACTTCGTTGCGGCGCAGAGCAGCCCGCAGGGCGACCACGCGATCGCGCGCAAGTACCTCGCGGCGGGCACGGCGTGGGACGACGCCGAAGCGCAGGTCTTCACCTCGCGCCAGGTCGAGGCCGTAGCGGACGGTGTGGTGCGGGTGCGCTACGAGGTCGTCGGCCAGGTGCGCCGTGACGGCACCTGGTCGCCGCAGCGGCGCACGGATGTCGCCGACTACACCCTGCGCCGGGTGGGTCAGACCTGGCGGCTCACCTCGGTTCCTGCCGGCCTGCACCTGTCGGAGCGGGACCGCGACCGCTCGTTCCGGGCCCGGTCTGTGCACTTCCTCGCGGCGGGCTCACCGGCCGGCCGGCTGGTAGCCGAGCCGGTCTTTCTGCCGGTCGCCGCCGACCCTGCGCAGGCGCTGGTCGAACGGCTGCTGCTGGGTCCGTCCGCTGACCTCGCGCCCGCCGTGCGTAGCGCCTTTCCTCCTGGCACCCGCCTGACGGGCCGAGTGGTCACCGAGGGCGGCACGGTGACGGTGGACCTGGATGAGGGGCTGCAGGAGCTCGAGCAGGCTGAACGACGACGGCTGTCGGCCCAGCTGGTGTGGACGCTCCGCGAGCTGCCGACCGGCTTCGCAACGCTGCGGCTGCGGGCGGGTGGGCGGCCACTGCTCGTCGACGGCCGCGACGAGCAGCGCCGCGACTCGTGGGACGAGCAAGCTCCCGATGGCTTGCCACCCACGGTGGCCATGTGGTTTGTGCGCGGCCGGGACCTGCACTCCCTCGGGACCGGCGCCGTGGTCCCCGGTGACCGACCACCGGTCGATGACGCTGCGATCAGTCCCTCCGGTGACCGCGTGGCGGTGCTCACGCGGCAGGGCGGCGTCACGACGATCAGCACCGGGCCGCTGGCGGGGCCCGCTGGGCAGCGGGTCCGCAGGGGTCCGGCCACCTCCCCGTCGTGGGGGAGCGGCGAGCAGGGTCTGTGGTTCGTCGAAGGCGGCCGGGTTGCGTTGCTGCCGCCGGCCGGCAACGCCGTCATCGACGTCCCCCTTGATGGTCGCGGTCGGGTAACGGCGATAGGAGTCAGCCGGGACGGTGCCAGGGTCGCGCTGGTCCGCGACCGGGCCTTGCTGATCGGGCGGATCGAGAATGCGGCCGCCCGGCCGCGCATCGCCGGCCTGCGCGCCGTCGCACCCGGGATCAGGGAGGTCCTGGACGTGGTTTGGGAGGACGCGACGACGGTGGTGGTCATCGGCGGTGTCGGGACGCCGGAGCGGATCCCGTTCCGGGTCTCTGTCGACGGGGCGTCCGTCCTGCGCAACACGCGGATCGGGGTGGATGGGAGCCCCACGGCGGTCGCGGCGGCCGCAGGACAGGACCTCGTCATTGCCGCCGGTGGTCAGCTCTTCCGTGATACCGGCCAGGTCTTCGAGCTCCTGCCCCGGGTCCGGGGCACTGCTCCCTTCTACCCAGGCTGATCCACAGATCGGCGCGCGCCCCCCCACCGGGGCTCACGCCCACCGAGTCTGTGCGGATGCTGACGGCGTTGCTCGACCTGATCCTTCCGGTTTCGTGCGGTGGCTGCGGGTCGGCCGGGACCGAGCTGTGCCCCGGCTGCCGGGCCGAGCTGCTCGCCCCGGTGCTCGGCCGCCACAGCCCTACTC
>JBKKBU010000432.1:0-4309 GCA_046713755.1 Mycobacteriales bacterium | reverse complement strand
GGGCACGGGCGGGCTGTCGGTGGCCTTCGACCTGCCGACCCAGATGGGCTACGACTCCGACGATCCGATCGCCAGTGGCGAGGTGGGCAAGGTCGGCGTCGCCATCGACTCGCTCGAGGACATGCGGATCCTGTTCGACCAGATCCCGCTGGACACCGTGTCGACCTCGATGACGATCCACGCGCCCGCCTCGGTGCTGCTGCTGCTCTACGCGCTCGTCGCGGAGGAGAAGGGCATCGCGGCCGACCAGCTCACCGGCACGATCCAGAACGACGTGCTCAAGGAGTACATCGCCCGCGGCACCTACATCTACCCGCCGGCCGAGTCGCTGCGGCTGATCACCGACATCTTCGGCTTCTGCCGCACCGAGATGCCGAAGTGGAACACCATCTCGATCTCCGGCTACCACATGGCCGAGGCCGGGGCGACGCCCACGCAGGAGATCGCGTTCACCCTCGCCGACGGCATCGAGTACGTCCGGGCCGCCGTCGCGAGCGGTCAGGACGTCGACGACTTCGCGCCCCGGCTGGCCTTCTTCTTCGTCTCGCGCACGACCCTGCTGGAGGAGGTCGCGAAGTTCCGCGCGGCCCGCCGGATCTGGGCGCGGGTGATGTCGGAGGAGTTCGGTGCCAAGGACCCGAAGTCGTTGATGCTGCGCTTCCACACCCAGACGGCCGGTGTCCAGCTCACCGCGCAGCAGCCCGAGGTCAACCTCGTGCGGGTCACCGTGCAGGGCCTGGCGGCGGTGCTGGGCGGCACCCAGTCGCTGCACACCAACTCCTACGACGAGGCCATCGCGCTGCCCACGGTCAAGGCCGCGACGCTGGCCCTGCGCACGCAGCAGGTGCTGGCGTACGAGACCGACGTCACCGCCACCGTCGACCCGTTCGCGGGGTCGTACGTGATGGAGGCGATGACCGACGAGGTCGAGGCCGGCGCCCTGAAGCTGATGGCGCAGGTCGAGGAGATGGGCGGCGCGGTCGCGGCCATCGAGAAGGGCTTCCAGAAGAGCGAGATCGAGCAGTCCGCCTACTCCTACGCGCTGGGCATCGACTCCGGCGAGCGGGTCGTCGTCGGGCTGAACCGCTACCGCTCCGAGAGCGAGGAGCGCTACGAGCCGCTGCGCGTCGACCCCTCCATCGAGGCTGACCAGCGCGAGCGGCTGCGGCTGCTGCGCGAGGGCCGAGACCAGGCCGCCGTCGACGCGGCCCTGACGGCGATGAAGGCCGCCGCCCAGGGCAGCGACAACGTGCTCTACCCGATGCGCGACGCGCTGCGGGCGCTCGCCACGGTCGGCGAGGTGTGCGGTGCGCTGCGCGAGGTCTGGGGCACCTACAAGCCCCAGGAGTTCTTCTAGCCGCAGCCGGTCAGCAGGTCCCGGTTGACCACCGTCGGCGGCACCCTGCGCTGGGTGGCCCGCTCGTACGCCGCGGCGTAGCGCAGCAGGTCGAGCTCGTCGAAGCCGGTGCCGAGGAACGACAGTCCCTGGGCGTCGGTGCCGTCCGACGTCGTGCCGGCCGGGACGATGACCGTCGGGTAGCCCGCAGCCGCACCGACGTTGGCGTACGCCGGACCAGGTGCGACGACGGCGTCGAGGTCGTCGCGACCCAGTGCCCCGTCGATGACGGCACGGGAGGAGGCGCGCGTGACGGCGGCCGGCACCGTGCCCGCCTCCGTCGAGCCAGGGGTCGCGTCGGAGGCCTGCAGCAGGTCCTGGCCGTACTTGACCCTCTCGGGGAAGCGGGTGTTGTACGTGATGACGTCGGACAGCGTCGTCACCCGGCTCGCCAGTGGCCCGGCCTCCTGCCGGAGGTAGGCGTTGAGCCCGGCCTTGAACTCGTTGGGGATCTCGGCGACCTCGGTGAGCCCGACCAGCCCGCCGTTGCTCACCAGGTCGGTCGGCACCAGCACGGCCCCCTGTGCGCGGAGGTCCCGCAGCGCCCGGTCGAAGAGCTCGTCGCCCGCGAAGCCGGCGTCGTAGCCGAGGCGCACGCCCCTGAGCGTCGCGCCCCTGAGCCCGGCCAGGTAGTCGGTGCGTCCCGTGGACGCCGTCACGGCGTCGCGCGGATCGGCCCCGGCGATGGCGGACAGCACTGCGGCGGCGTCGGTGACGGTGCGGGTCATCGGACCGGCGGTGTCGAAGCTGGCGGCCAGCGGCACGATCCCGGCGCGGCTGACCAGGCCGAGGGTGGGCTTGACGCCGACCAGCCCGTTGACGTCGCTGGGCGACAGGATCGACCCGGAGGTCTCGCTGCCCAGGGTCGCGGTCGCGAAGGCCATCGAGCCGGCCACCCCGGACCCGGCCGAGGAGCCGGACGGGTCGCCGAGGGAGTACGCGCTCCTGACCTGTCCGCCCAGGCTGGAGTAGCCGTTCGGCATGGTCAGCGAGACCCAGTTGGCGAACTCCGACAGGTTGGTCTTGCCGAGCACGACCGCACCCGCGGCGCGCAGCTTCGCTGTGACGTGCGCCTCGCGCTTCGGGATGTTGCCCGCCAGGGCGATCGAGCCCGCGGTCGTCGGCACGTCGGTGGTGCCGATGTTGTCCTTCAGCAGCACGGGGATGCCGTGCAGGGGCCCCCGGACCCTGCCGTTCCGGCGCTCCCGGTCGAAGCGGTCGGCCTGCGCCAGCGCTGTCGGCGCGAGCGCCCGCACCGAGTTCGTCGGGCCGTCGTAGGCCCGGATGCGGTCCAGGTGGGCCTGGGTGAGGCGGCGGCTGGTCAGCCGTCCCGAGCGCATCGCGGCCTGCAGCTGCTCCACCGTGGCGGTCTGCAGGTCCAGGCCGGCCACCCGGGCCCGGCAGTCGGCAGCGGGGGAGCCGATCGGCCTCGGGAGGGCCGGTGCGGCCGTCGAGGAGGGCACGGCGACGGCGAGCAGGGCGAGGACGGCGCCGGAGGCGGCCAGTCGGACGGGGATCACGGGTGCTGCTTCGTCGCTGGCCGACCGAACCCTGCCTGGCGCGCTGGGTAGGGTCCGTGGCACGACCGCCGGAGGAGCTCGCGTGCAGATCCCGTTCCACTCCTCACCCAGCTCGAGCCTCGGGGTCGAGTGGGAGCTGCAGCTGGTCGACCGGGAGACCCGGCAGCTCACCAGCGGCGCGACGGAGATCCTGGCCGAGCTCAGCCCCGACGGGGAGCACCCGACGGCCAAGGCCGAGCTGCTGCAGTCGACCATCGAGGTCATCACCGGCGTCTGCACGACGGTGCCGGAGGCGATGGCCGACCTCGCCGGCACCATCGCCGAGGTCCGGGCGCTCGCCGAGCCGCGCGGGCTCGGGCTCATGTGCGCCGGCAGCCACCCGATCACGGACTGGCAGAGCCAGCAGATCAGCGACCACCCGCGCTACGTCAAGCTCATCGAGGACATGCAGTGGCTCGCCCGCCGCATGCAGATCTTCGGCGTGCACGTGCACGTCGGGGTCCGCTCGCCCGACAAGGCCATCGCGATGGTCAACGCCCTGTCGTCCTACATCCCGCACCTGCTGGCGCTCTCGGCGAGCTCGCCGTACTGGGTCGGCAGCGACACGGGGCTGGCGTCCTCGCGCTCGAAGGTGTTCGAGGGACTGCCGACCGCGGGACTGCCGCACCAGCTCAAGGACTGGGCGCAGTTCGAGCAGTACATGGAGACCCTGATCAAGACGCAGACCATCGCCTCCATCAAGGAGGTGTGGTGGGACGTGCGGCCGCACCCGACGTACGGGACGGTGGAGCTGCGCATCTGCGACGGCCTCCCCACGATCGCCGAGGTCGGCATGGTCGCGGCCCTGTCGCAGTGCCTGGTCGACACCTTCGACCGGGAGATCGACAAGGGCTACACGCTGCCGACCCCGCGTCGCTGGGTGGTGCAGGAGAACAAGTGGCGGGCCGCCCGGTACGGGCTCGACGCCAGCATCATCGTGGGCCAGGACGGCGTGCAGCCGGTGCGCGACGCCCTGCGCGAGCTCGTGCAGGACATGCGCTCGACCGCCGAGCGGCTGGGCTGCAGCGAGCAGCTCGACCTGGTGGAGCAGGTGCTCGAGGGCGGCGCGTCCTACCAGCGGCAGCGAGCCGTCGCCGCGGCGTCGGGCGGCGACCTCACCGCGGTCGTGGACAGCCTGCTCGCCGAGTTCGAGGCCGGTACGCCGATCGTGCTGGCGACGTGAGCCGGCCCCCGGCCAGCCCCGTCGCCGACGCCTGGCTCCGGCACGGCGCCGACGAGCTGGTCCGCGTCCGCCGCGACCTGCACAGCCATCCCGAGCTGGGCCACGAGGAGCACCGCACGACCCGCCTGCTCGTCGAGCGGCTCGCGCAGGCCGGGCTCGCCCCGAAGGTCC
>JBKKBU010000431.1:0-16482 GCA_046713755.1 Mycobacteriales bacterium | reverse complement strand
TGCTGCTGTCGACTCCCGCCGCGGCCGCGCCGTGCGAGGGCTACTCCGGCGTGTGCGCCGAGACGCCTCCTGCCCCACCCAAGACGGTCATCGGCGGAATCACCAACGAGCGGCCCGGCCTGGCCGCCACGGGTGGCGAGATCGTGGTCCTCACCCTCGTCGGTCTCGGCACCGTCGCTGGCGGTGCCGGCCTGGTCGTCGCAGGGCGCCGCAAGACGGCCCGCCGCGCCACCGCCTGACCTCGCTCCGGTCGGTAGCGTCACGGTGGTGACGCCCGACCTCTGGCCTGCCCCCCAAGCTGCCGCTGCGCTGCACGCCGTTCTCGCGCTGCCCGGGTCCAAGAGCGTCACCAACCGACTGCTCGTCCTCGCTGCCATCGCCGACGGGACCAGCGTCGTACGCCGGCCGCTGCGCAGCCGCGACACCGAGCTGATGGCGGCGGCTCTGACCGTGCTCGGGGCGCCGGTCGACACCACGGCCGACGACTGGATCGTCACGGGCACCGGTGGACCGCTGATCCCGAGCGGCGAGCGGGTCGACGTCGGCAACGCCGGGACCGTCGCCCGGTTCCTGCCGCCGGTGGCCACCCTCGCCACCGGACCGGTGCGCTTCGACGGCGACCCACGGGTCCGCGAGCGACCGCTGGGGCCGCTGCTGGCCGCCCTTCGCGCGCTCGGCGCCGACCTCTCCGACGTTGCTGGACTGCCCGTCGTCGTACGTGGCCGGGGCCGCCTGCCCGGTGGGTCCGTCGTGCTGGACGCCTCCCTGTCCTCGCAGCTCATCAGCGGACTGCTGCTCGCCGCCCCCCGCTTCGACCAGGGCCTGGACGTCCGGCACGAGGGCCCGCCGCTGCCGAGCGCCCCCCACCTGGCCATGACCGTCGAAGCGCTGCGGGCCGCCGGCGCGCAGGTGCAGACTTCTGCCGGCCGGTGGCACGTCGCGCCTGGGGTGCTGCGGGCCCGGGACGTCGTGGTGGAGCCGGACCTGTCCACCGCTGCCGCCTACCTCGCCGCGCCGCTCGTTGCCGGGGGTTCAGTCACGATCACCGGGTGGCCGGCCACGACGACCCAGCCCGGGGCGGTTCTGCCGGAGCTGCTCGAGCAGATGGGCGGCATCGTGTCGCGGTCGGGTGACGACCTCACGGTGCGCGAAGGAGGTGGGCTGCACGGCATCACCGCCGATCTGCGCGACGCCGGTGAGCTCACACCCGTGCTGGCCGCCCTTGCGGCGCTCGCCGACTCCCCCAGCCGCTTCACCGGGATCGCCCACCTGCGGGTCCAGGAGACCGATCGCCTGACCGCGCTGGCAACCGAGCTCAACCGGATCGGCGGCGACGTCCGGGAGCTGCCCGACGGCCTCGAGATCCGCCCGACCACGCTGTCCGCGGGCACCCTCGCGAGCTACGACGACCACCGGATCGCGATGGCCTGGGCGGTGCTCGGCCTCGGCGTCGCCGGCCTCCTCGTCGAGGACGTCGCGACGACCCGCAAGACCGTGCCCGACTTCGTCGGATCGTGGCAGGAGCTGCTGGCGCCATGAGCAGCCCGCAGCCGTGAGCCCACGGGAGCTCGACGAGGACGACGTCCGGATCCGACCCGGCAAGGGCTCCCGACCGCGGACCCGGACGCGACCCGCCCACGCCGACGCGGGCGCGGCGACCGTCGTGACGGTCGACCGCGGCCGTTACCGGCTGCGCAGCGACGCCGACGTCCTGCTCACGGCGGTGCGGGCCCGCGAGCTCGGTCGCCGAGCGGTCGTCGTCGGTGACCGCGTCGCCGTCGTCGGCGAGCTCGCCGGTGGACCGGATGCGTTGGCCCGGATCGTGCGCGTCGAGGCGCGCTCGTCACTGCTGCGACGCACTCCCGACGACACCGACCCGGTCGAGCGAGCAGTGGTCGCCAACGCCCAGGTCCTGGTCGTGGTCACCGCGCTTGCCGACCCCGTGCCGCGGCCGCGCCTCATCGACCGCTGCCTCGTGGCCGCCTTCGACGGGGGGCTGACACCGCTGCTCTGCCTCACCAAGAGCGACCTGGCGCCGGCCGCCGAGCTGCTCGCGCTCTACGAGCCGCTGGGGGTCGAGGCCGTGGTGACCGGTCCTGGTGACGCCGACACCGGCGTCGGCGAGCTGCTCCAGCGGCTGACCGGCCTGACCTCGGTGCTGTTCGGGCAGTCCGGCGTCGGGAAGTCGACGCTGGTCAACCGCTTGGTACCCGACGCGCGGCGCGCCGTCGGTGACGTCACCGGGGTCGGCAAGGGTCGCCACACCTCGTCATCCGCCATCGCGCTGCCATTGCCCGGCGGAGGCACCGTCATCGACACCCCCGGCATCCGGTCCTTCGGCCTCGGCGCCGTGACTCCCGCCGGGGTTCTGGCGGCCTTCCCGGACCTCGCCGAGACCGCCCAGCTGTGCCCGCCCGGCTGCGACCACCGCGTGGCGACGCCGGGCTGCGCCCTCGACGGCCAGGTGACGAGCGGCGGTGCGACCGCAGCCCGGCTCGACTCGCTGCGCCGCCTGCTACTCGCCCTCACCGGCGGCGACGACCCCTCGGCCTGACAGCTCGACCGGCGGGTCTCAGTCCGCGAGTGCGATGATCTGCTCGACCTGACCCTGGCGCATCGCGATCTCGCGCTTCTCGGCGTCGATCGCCTCGGCGGTGTCCTCGTCGTTCTTCATGAGCGCGTCGAGGTCGATGCCGGCCATGTCGAGCACGCCCATGTCGGCGTAGGCCTTCTGGACCTTGTCACCCCACAGCCCGATGTCCTTGACGCACGGCACGATCCGCTGGAACAGCAGGGACTGGTAGGCCTGGAAGTACGGCGCGTGGGTGACCGCTTCGAGGCAGGCGTCGACGTCGAAGCCAAGGTTTTCCCAGACCTCCTGCTGGCGGAACCGGTTGCGCATCAGGTAGCAGCCCTCGACGACGAAGTCCTCCCGCTCGGCCAGCTCGGCGCTGGTGAGCTGGGCGTAGTAGTCGCGCAGGGCGATCCGCCCGAAGGCGACGTGGCGGGCCTCGTCCTGCATGACGTAGGCCAGGATCTGCTTGGGCAGCGGCTTCGTGGTCATGTCGCGCAGCAGGCCAAAAGCCGCGAGCGCCAGCCCCTCGATGAGGACCTGCATCCCGAGGTACGGCATGTCCCACCGGCTGTCCGACAGGGTGTCGTCGAGCAGGGCCTTGAGGTGGTCGTTGATCGGGTAGACCAAGCCGACCTTCTCCTGCAGGAAGCGGGCGTAGGTCTCGGCGTGGCGGGCCTCGTCCATCGTCTGGGTCGCGGCGTAGAACTTCGAGTCGAGGTCAGGGACCGACTCGACGATGCGCGCGCTGCAGATCATCGCGCCCTGCTCGCCGTGCATGAACTGGCTGAACTGCCATGCGCCGAGGTGCAGGCCGAGCTCGTCCTTGGCCGCCTTGTCGTTCTTGATCCGGTCCCACTGGTCGGTGCCGTAGATGGAGATGGCCTCCTCCGGCATGCCGAGCAGGTCGAGCGGGTCGCACTCGACGTCCCAGTCGATGCGGTGGATCTGATCCCACTGCTTGTCCTTGCCCTTCTGGTACAGGCTCAGCAGCTGGTCACGCCCGTCGTCGTACTCCCACGTGAAGCGCGCGGCACCGTGTGCCTCGACGTCCCACGTCGCGATCTCGACAGGGCTCGTGTAGAGCTCGTGGGTGCTCATGTCAGGCGGTCCTCCGGGAGCAGGCGGTCGACGAGGTGGGCGATGGCAGCGGCGGTCTGCTCGGGGCGGGCCCCAGGCAGCACCAGATGGGAGAAGGTGAGTCGCACGACGGTGTCGGCAACGAGGTCGACCTCGTCCCTGGGCAGCTCGGGCCAGTGGGAGGTGCAGTACGCCGCGATCTGCTCCTTCACTGCCGCCAGGATGCCGGCGGCTCGGGTGGTCAGGTAGGGCAGCATGCTGCCGGCGTCATCGGTGAGCACCGCCTTGAGCAGCGGGTTGCCCGCTGCTTCGCGCAGGGTGTATTCGGTGGCGGCGCCGATCGCCTCGGCCGGGCTGCCCCGGTGATCGGCCTCGCAGGCCAACATGGCGGCCTCGGCGCCCGTCATGTAGCGCTGCGCTTCCCGCATCGCGAGCGCCTCGGCGAGGGCGTCCTTGGTCCCGAACTCGTAGTAGAGCGTCTGCCGCGACACCCCGGCCGCCCGCGCGACATCGGCCATCCGGGCCTTGGCCCAGTCGCCGTGCAGGACCGCGTCGGCAGCGGCGTCCAGCAGCGCGGCGCGGGTCTCGGACATGCCCACACCTTGACACAACCGTGCGTTCTGTCAAGACACCAGATCTTGCTGTGTCATGTGACGGGAGCAACATGCCCGTTTTGCCGGACGACCATGGCGCCTACGCTCGGGGCGTGAGCGACGAGGCGGGCGTCGATGCGCAGGCCCTGTTGTCCAGCACACCGCATGCCGTCTTCGTCGTCGACCATGACTCCCGGGTGCGCTACGCCAACCGCTCGGCTGCCGTGCTGCTCGGCAAGGACAACCCCCAGGACCTGATCGACACCCTGCTGCTGGCGCTTTTTGCCGATGACCAGCGCGCAGTCTTGGAGCAGCTGATCGCCGGCCTGGCGGCCGAGAGCCCGACGCCCACCGAGGCGGCGTACCTCCGACTCGAGGGCGAGCCGGAGGCCTGGGTGGCGGTGCGCGCCGCACCGGTGCCGGGCGACGGCGACCAGGTGCAGCTCGCGGTCGTCGACGTGACCAGCCGGGTCGCCGACGCGCAGCGGCTGCGCGAGAGCGAGCAGAGCTTCCGGGCGGCTTTCGACTCCAGCGCCGTGGGGATGGCGCTGGTCAGCGACCAGCGCTTCGTGCGCGTCAACCCCGCCCTCTGCGCGTTCCTCGGCCGGACCGCCGACTGGTTGATCGGCCGGTCGGCCGACGAGGTGACTCTTCCGGAGGACGTCGCCGTCACCCAGGAGGTGTCCCGCGCCCTGCGGGAGGGGCGCACCCCGACCCGAGTAGCCAAGCGCTACCTGCGCGCCGATGGGGAGGTGGTCCACGGCGCCGTGACGGCCGTGCGACTGCCCGGCGACGAAGGCCTGGTGCTGGCCCAGATCGAAGACGTGACCGACCGCTACCGCTCCGAGCAGGAGCTGCGTCGGCTGGCTACCCACGACGTCCTGACCCAGCTGCCGGGGCGCGCGCTGCTCATGGAGCGGCTGGCCGGCGCGCTCGACGGCCGCCGGCGCGGTGACGCCCTCGTCGCGGTCATGTTCATCGACCTCGACGGCTTCAAGCTCATCAACGACGCCCTGGGCCACGCCGCCGGCGACGAGGTGCTCGTGCAGACCGCCGCCCGGCTGCTCGGCACCCTGCGGCCGCAGGACGTCGTGGGTCGCTTCGGTGGCGATGAGTTCCTGGCGCTGTTCATCGGGCTTGACCGGCCGGATGACGTCGCCGTCCTGGCCTCGCGGGTGCGGTCTGCCCTGGCGGTGCCAGTCCCCTACGGCGACGACGAGATCCTGGTGTCGGCCAGCGTTGGCGTCGCCGTCACGGGCGCCGACCCCGTCACCCCGGAGCAGCTCGTCGGCGACGCGGACGCGGCGATGTACCGCGCCAAGCAGCTCGGCAAGAGTCGCTACGAGATCTTCGACCAGGCGATGGCGGAGCGGGCCACGGAGCGCCTGCGCATCGAGGCCCTGATCCGGTCCGCGGCGGCGCAAGACCGGGTCGTCGTGCACTACCAACCCGTCGTGGAGCTCACCACCCGGCGGGCCGTCGGCCTGGAAGCCCTCGTGCGGCTCAAGGACGACGACGGCACCCTGCTCCCTCCCGGCCGATTCCTCGACGTGGCCGAGCAGGCCGGCCTGCTGACGGCGCTCGACGACGTCGTCATCGGCCTCGCGACCCGCCAGGTGCAGCAGTGGCGCACCGCGCTGGGCCATGACCTCACGCTCGCTGTCAACGTGTGCGCCGGCCAGGTGGGCGGCAGTCTGGCGGGGACCGTCGAGGCGGCGCTGCGGGCCTCGGGCCTGCCCGCCAATCGGCTGCTGGTCGAGCTGACGGAGCAGACCCTCATCGACCGTGGGCCGGCCGCGACGGCGACCGTCGCACACCTGCACGCGCAGGGAGTCAAGATCGGCATCGACGACTTCGGCACCGGGTGGGCATCGCTGACCTACTTGCGCCGCTTCCCGGTCTCCGTCGTCAAGATCGACCGGTCGTTCGTCGCCGGTATCCCGGACCACCACGAGGATCTCGTGATCGTGCGCACGATCGTCGACCTGGCCAAGCAGCTCGGCCTGGAGTGCATCGCGGAGGGCGTGGAGACCGAGGAGCAGTACGCCGCACTCCTGACGCTGGCGCCGCCGTGTGCGCAGGGCTACCTGTTCGGTCGTCCCACCCCGGCGAGCGAGGTGCCCGCACTGCTCGCCCGCATCGGCGTCAGGACCTGAGCCGCGACTGAGAGGCTGCCGGGGTGCTGGTCGACGCCCTGGTGGTCCTACTGCTCGTGAGCGGCATGCTCGCGATCGGCACCGTGCTGGACCGGGGCGCGGTCGCCACCCGCGCTCGCGACCTGGGCGTCCTCGGGCCCGCCCTGCTCGCCAACGTCCTGGTCGTCCCGCTGAGCGCACTCGCTGCGATCGCTATGTTCGACCTCGAGGGCCCGGTGCGACTCGGCATCCTGCTCGCCGCGGCCAGCCCCGGCGGCGGCACGGGGGCGCTGCTCTCCCTGCACGCCCGTGGCGACGCGGCCCACGCGGTGGTGCTGCAGGGACTTCTGGCGCTGCTAGCCCTTGTCGTCACGCCGCTGTGGGTCAGCGGGGCGGCCGACGGCATCGCCCTGCTACCTGTCGTCGGCGGCCTGCTGGTCCTGCAGGTCGCGCCGCTGCTGGCCGGTGCTGCGCTGCGCTCCCGCCGACCCGAGGTCGCCGAGCGGGTGCACCCGCTCGCCCGTCGCGTCGCCGACGTCGCCCTGGCGGTCCTCGTCGTGGGACTGCTGGTCACCCAGCTCGACGAGGTCGACCGCGCGGGCGTCGCGGGGCTGGCCGCGATGGTCCTCGTGGTGCTCGCCTGCCTCGCGTCCTTCGCGCTGCCGGCCGAGGCCGCCGTACGCCGGGCGACGGCGATGACCACCGCGGTCCGCAACCTGTCGCTGGCGCTGCTCATCGCGAGGGGCGCTCCCGAACCCGACGTGACGACGCTGGTCGTGCTGACCTACGGCCTGGTCATGTACCTGATGGCGGCCGGCGCGGCTGTCCTGCTGCGACGAGGGGCGCCCGCATGACCGAGATCCGCGAGCTGCTGGCGGCGGACTGGGACGACGTCGTCCGGATCTACAGCGCCGGGCTCGCGGCCGGCAATGCGTCCTTCGAGACCACCGTCCCGGACTGGCCGGCCTGGGACGCCGCTCACCTGACAGCTGCCCGCCTGGTGGCCACCTCGGTGGGGGCGGTGGTGGGGTGGGCGGCGCTCTCACCGGTCAGCGACCGCTGCGTCTACGGCGGCGTCGCGGAGGTGAGCGTCTACGTCGACCCCGCAGCGCACGGCCAGGGCATCGGCAGGGCGCTGCTCGCCGCGCTGGTCGAGCGATCCGAGGCAGCCGGGCTGTGGACGTTGCAGTCGGGCGTCATCGTGGAGAACACCGCGTCGCTCGCCCTGCACGCCCGCTGCGGCTTCCGCACCGTCGGGGTGCGTGAGCGCCTGGGCCGCGACGCCAGCGGCCGCTGGCGCGACGTCGTCCTGCTCGAGCGCCGGAGCCCGACCATCGACTGACAGACTCGGCGCGTGCTGCACGACCTGGACGACCGACCCGGCGACCCGGTCGTCATCCAGACCTGGCTCGGCGCGCCGGCGCGGTCCTACGCGCGTCGCCCACCGACCGTCCTCGACGTACTCGATCGAGCGGTCCGGCACTGGCCGCAGCACCTCGCCTTTGTCGACGGACCTGAGCAGGTCACCTACGCCGAGTTCGCCGGTCGCGTCGAGCGCGGCGCGGCCAGCCTGTTGGCCCGCGGGTTGCGGGCTGGCGACGCCGTGGCCGTCGCGGCCGGCAACTCCCTGGACCTCGCCGTCGTGCTGTTCGCCTGCGCCCGGGCCGAGCTGGTCATGGTCGGCCTCAACACCCGACTGGCCGCGTCGCAGTGGGACTACATGGCCGAGCACATGCAGACGCGACTGTCCCTGGCCGAGGACCGGTTTGCCCTCCCCGGCGCGCTCCCACTGGGCGCCGTCCTGCGCGAGGCCGACGAGCAGGCCTGGTCCTACGACGCCTCGCAGCGGCCCGCCGAGGACGCGACCTACGCGGTCGTCTTCACCTCCGGGACGACCGGCCGCCCCAAGGCTTCCCAGGTCGTCCACCGCTGCTCGGTGCACTCGGCCATGAGCTACCAGCGGATCCTGCAGCTCGGCCGCGACGACGTCACCGCCGTGCTCTTCCCGATGTACTACATCTCGGCCATGCACGCCCACGTCCTGCCGGCGATGCTCGCCGGGTCGACCTGCGTGCTGGTCGACACCCAGTCGCCCCGCGATTACGTCGCCCTGTTGCGCGAGCACGCCGTGACCTGGGCCTATGCCGTGCCGTCGTGGTGGCGGCTGTGCCTGCGGGTGGAGGGCTTTCGCGATCTGCCGGCGCTGTCGCGGCTGGCAGCCGGAGGTGCACCCTTCCCGGTCGAGCTTGTCGACGAGCTGCGCGACCGACTGCCGGGGGTGCGACTGCACGACGTCTACGGCCTGTCCGAGACCCACTCACCGGGCTGCATCGCAACCGACGACGTCGTGCGCAGCCACCCCGGGTCAGTCGGACCCACTCTGGACTGCATGGAAGCGGAGGTCCGGGATGAGGCCGGCGCCTCGGTTCCGACCGGCACTCCCGGGGAGCTCTGGCTGCGCGGGTCGCTGGTGACCACGGGCTACGCCCACGATGCCGAGGCCACCGCTGCTGCGATCGTCGACGGCTGGTTCGACACCGGCGACATCGCCCGAGTTGATGCCGCAGGTCACGTCTACGTCCTGGACCGCAACAAGGACATGATCAACAGAGGTGGCACCAAGATCTTCAGCGCGGAGGTCGAGGAGCTGCTGCGCCGACACCCGGCCATCGAAGACGCGGCCGTCGTCGGCGTGCCGGACGCGCTCGCCGGCGAAGCGGTTGCGGCGTTCGTCGTCGCCGCTCGCGATCAGCCGGGCGATCTCACCGCGGCACAGGTGCGGGCCTGGGTCCGCGAGGGCATGGCCGACTACGCGGCGCCCAAGGTCGTCGAGATCGTTGCGGCGCTCCCACGCAACGCGGTCGGCAAGACCGACAAGGTCGCCCTCCGCGCTCGCCTCGCAGCTCCCCCACCCCCACCCCCCACTCCATCGGTCTAGCCTCCGAGGGTGCTGCATCACTTCTACGCCGGGGCCCGGCAGGCACCGCTGTCGGACCTGACCACCCCGGTGCTCGATCCGAGCACCGGACTGGCGTACGACGACGCGCCCGTCGCCGGGCCGGCGGATCTCGACGGCGCCTTCTCCGCTGCGGTTCGGGCGTTCCCGGGCTGGCGCGACACCACGCCGCAGCAGCGATCCCTGGCGCTGCTTCGGCTGGCCGACGCCCTCGAAGCGCGCGGCGAGGAGTTCATCGAGGCGGAGTGCCGCAACACCGGCAAGCCGCGGTCGCAGATGCTCGGCGAGCTCCCGCACATCCTCGATGTCATCCGGTTCAGCGCGGGCGCGGCGCGGGTGCCCGACGGCCTCGCCGCCGGCGAGTACGTCGAGGGTCACACCTCGGTGCTGCGCCGCGAGCCACTCGGCGTGATCGCCCAGATCACGCCGTGGAACTACCCGCTCATGATGGCGACCTGGAAGTGGGCTCCGGCCGTCGCGGCCGGCAACACGGTCGTGCTGAAGTCGGCCGAGACCACCCCGGTGACTCCCCTGATGCTCGCCGAGCTGGCCGCCGCGCACCTCCCGCCCGGCGTGCTCAACGTGGTGTGCGGTGACCGCGACACCGGCCGGCTGATGGTCGAGCACGACGTGCCGGCGATGGTCGCCCTGACCGGGTCGGTCCGCGCCGGCCGGGAGGTGATGGCCGCCGCCGCTCCCTCGGTCAAGCGTCTGCACCTCGAGCTCGGCGGCAAGGCGCCCGTGCTCGTCTTCGACGACGCCGACCTCGACCTGACCGTGGCCGGGCTGCGCGATGTCGGGTTCTACAACGCCGGGCAGTCCTGCACCGCGGCGACGAAGGTCGTCGTCACCCGAGGGGTCCACGACGAGCTCGTCCGCCGGCTGGCGGCTGCCGCGCGGGACGTACCGGTCGGCCCGGAGGGCTACTTCGGCGCTCTCGGCAGCGCCGACCACCTGGACCGCGTGGCCGCGCTCGTCGACGCCCGCGGGCCGCACTCGTCGCTCGTGGCCGGCGGCCTGCCGCTGCCGGGCACGGGCTTCTACTACCCAGCCACCGTCGTCGCCGGGGTCCGGCCGGACGACGCCCTCGCGCAGGTGGAGGTCTTCGGACCGGTCGTCACCGTCACCGCCGTCGATGACGAGGCAGCGGCCTTGGCAGTGGCCAACGGGACGGCGTACGGATTGGCGGCCAGCGTCTGGACGACGTCCGCCGGCCGGGCCCAGCGATGTGCCCGCGCACTCGACTTCGGCGCGGTCTGGGTCAACTGCCACTCCGTCCTCGCCACGGAGATGCCCCACGGCGGCTACGCCAGCTCGGGCTTCGGCAGTGACCTGTCGGCGTACTCGCTGCGCGACTACACCCGGGTCAAGCACGTGGTGACCCGACTGTCGGGCTGACCAGCGCGGCTCATGGCAGGATCAAGGGACCTTGATGACCCTGCCCCCGGAGAGGAAACGCACCGCATGACCCGCATCGCCGTCAGCGGTGGCGTCTACTCCAACCCCTACGCGCTACGGGCTTTCGTCGCCGACGCCCGGGCCCGGGGAGCAGAGCGGCTGTTCAACCTCGGCGATCTCGGCGGCTACGGCGCCGAGCCCGACGCGATCTGGCCGATCCTGCTGGCCGAGGGCATCGAGTGCATCGCCGGCAACTACGACGTCGCGATCGGGCGCGGCGACACCGACTGCGGCTGCGGCTACACCGATCCGCGCGACAACGAGTTCGCGCAGCTGATGTACGACTACACCCTCGCCCACACCGACCGCGACTACGCCCGGTGGATGACGACCCTGGCCACCGAGCGCCGCGAGACGATCGCGGGCGTCGACGTCCACATGGTGCACGGCTCGACGCTGGCGCTCAACGACTTCTGGTGGGAGTCCCTCGACGACCTCCAGCACCAGCTGCGGGTCCAGGAGTCCGGCGCGGACCTGGTCATGTGCACCCACTCCGGGCTGCCCTGGCAGAAGCAGGTCGGCGACACGCTGGTCGTCAACGTCGGGGTGCTCGGCCGGCCGGCCAACGACGGGCGTCGCGAGGTCTGGTACGCCCTCGTCGACCTCGAGGACGGCCGCGCCACCGCCGAGCTGGTGCCGCTGGAGTACGACTGGGAGGCGCAGGCCGCCTCGATGCGGGCCGGCGGGCTGCCGGAGGCCTTCGTCGAGACCGTCGAGACCGGCTGGTGGACGACCTGTCTCGAGGTCGTACCGCCCCGCGAGCGGTCCCACGGGCGCTACCAGCTCTACCGCTCCGCCCTGCCGGACTCCTTCGACCAGGAGCAGGTGAGCTGGGCGGATGCACCGGAGGTGGTGGACGACGGACTCCCCGTCGTACCGCTCTTCGGCTCGGCGCTGTTCCCACCCCGGCTGTGGCTCTACACCAACTTCCACTGCAACCTGGCGTGCAACTACTGCTCGGTGGCCTCGTCGCCGCAGGCGCGGCGGCGGTCGGTGTCGCTCGAGCGCGTGAAGATGCTCGTCGACGAAGCGGTGACCGAGGGCTTCACCGAGATCTACCTGACGGGCGGGGAGCCGTTCCTGGAGCCCGACATCGTGGACATGGTGCTCTACGCCACCGAGCAGCTCGACGTGGTGCTGCTCACCAACGGGATGCTCTACCAGGGCTACCGCCTCGAGCAGCTCAAGCGGCTTGCCGGCCGCGAGCGCCTGGTCCTGCAGACCTCGATCGATGCCGCCAGCCCCGCCGGGCACGACGTCAACCGCGGCGCGGGCTCCTGGCAGAAGGCGATGGACGGACTCCAGCTCGCCAGGGAGCTCGGGCTGCCGGTCCGGGTCGGCATGACCTCGACGCCGGAGAACAGCGGAGAGGTCGAGCCGCTGCGCGAGCTGCTGGCCGGCATGGGCATCACCGGCAAGGACTTCGCCGTGCGACCGCTCGTCGCGCGCGGGCTGTCCACCGAAGGTGCGGAGATCGCCGACACCAACACCGTGCCGGAGCTCGCCGTCACGGCCGACGGCGTCCACTGGCACCCGGCCGGCGCCGATGTCGAGACCAGCCCTGACATGCTGCTCGCCCGGCACCCGTCGATCGACGAGTGGGTGCCGCTTGCCGAGGCCAAGCGGCTCGCCGTCGAGCGCTTCCTCGTCCTTCGTCGCAACGACGGATCCCTGCCCCTTGTCTACAACTGCGCCGTCTAGGAGACCCGTGACCCTCACCCCCGACCGCTTGGCCAACGACAAGCTGGCGACCGACGCCGACGTCGAGAAGTCCGTCGTCGAGCGCTACGGCGCCGGCGCCCAGGCCGTCGAGGCGGCGCTGTGTTGCCCCGTCGACTACGACCCGCGGTTCCTCAAGGTCATCCCGCAGGA
Source organism: Mycobacteriales bacterium (assembly GCA_046713755.1). Lineage (GTDB taxonomy): Bacteria > Actinomycetota > Actinomycetes > Mycobacteriales > SCTD01 > JAUYQP01. The sequence goes on along the minus strand of JBKKBU010000431.1, from coordinate 3,816 downwards.
GGTGCTCGACCGCGACTACGGCTGCGGCGACCCGAGCACCCACCTGCTCGAGGGTGAGACCGTCCTCGACCTCGGCTCCGGCGGCGGCAAGATCGCCTTCATCGCCTCGCAGGTCGTCGGGGCGTCCGGCCGGGTCATCGGCGTCGACATGACCGACGACATGCTCGACCTCGCGCGCGGTGCTGCCCCGAAGGTCGCCGAGGCGATCGGCTACGCCAACGTGGAGTTCCGCAAGGGCAAGATCCAGGACATGCGGCTCGACGTCGCCGCCAGCGAGGCATACCTGGCCGCGCACCCGATCACCGACTTCGCGACACTGACCTCCTACGAGGCCTTCGTCCAGCAGCAGAAGCTCGAGACCCCGCTCGTCCCTGACGCCTCGATCGACTCCGTCGTCAGCAACTGCGTGCTCAACCTGGTGGCCCACGACCAGAAGCCGGCGCTGTTCGCCGAGATCTTCCGGGTGCTCAAGCGCGGCGGCCGCGCGGTCATCTCCGACATCGTCAGCGATGTCGAGGTGCCCGAGCACCTCCGCGAGGACGCCGAACTGTGGAGCGGCTGCATCTCCGGGGCCTACCAAGAGGAGGCCTTCCTGCAGGCCTTCGCCGACGCCGGCTTCTACGGCGTCACCCTCGACAAGCGCGACAGCGCGCCGTGGCAGGTCGTCGAGGGCATCGAGTTCCGCTCGGTGACCGTCGTCGCCTACAAGGGCAAGCAGGGTCCCTGCTACGACCACGGCCAGGCTGTCATCTTCAAGGGCCCCTGGAGCGCCGCTGTCGACGACGACGAGCACGTCTACGAGCGCGGAGTGCCGACCGCCGTCTGCGCGAAGACCTTCGAGATCCTGTCCCGCGCCCCCTACGGCGAGTTCTTCGAGCTGCTGGAGCCGGCCGTGGCGGTCGACCCTGCGACTGCTCCGCTGTTCGACTGCGCGCCACCGGCGACCGTGACTGCCGCCGGTGCCGCGGTGTCGATGCGGCGCGCGGTGGCCGGGATGTCGACGACCAGTTGCGACCCGAACAGCGACTGCTGCTGACGCCGCCCCGCCGGCTGGCGCTCGCCTGCGGCTTCGTCGGCCCGGCGTCGTTCGTCGGCGCCTGGGCGTTGGCGGGTGCGCTCCGGGACGGCTACGACCCCGTCTCGACGACCATCAGCCGACTCGCCGAGCAGGGCGCAGCGAGTCGCCCGCTCATGACATCGGGCTTCGTGGCGTTCGGGGTCGTGATGCCGGTCTTCGCGCAGGCCCTGGGGCGGTCCCTCGGATCGCGGGCAGTGACCGCCGCCGTCACCGTCGCCGGACTGACCACGCTCGGGGTGGCCCTGACGCCGCTGTCGATCGAGGGCGGCACCACCATCGACACGCTGCACGCGATCGCCGCCGGCAGCGGCTACGTCGCGATGGCCGTCACCCCGGCGCTCGCAGCGCGCGCCATGCCTACGGGGGGCGTCGCCGCCACGTCGTACGCCGTGTCTGCAGTGTCGGCCCTGGCGCTGATCGGCTCGCTCGCCCAACCCGACCTCGCGGGGTTCTGCCAGCGCCTCGGTCTCGGCGTCGTCGACGTCTGGCTCGCGACGGCTGCGGTGGTCCTGCTGCGCCGGGCCCGCCACTAGCCTTGCGCTCGTGAAGCGCTTTTTACCGGCCGTCGTCCTCGCCCTGTCGCTCGCCGCCTGCGGCACGGACCTCCCCGCGCCCAGCGGCCCCGAGCCACTCGCCCTGACCGTGCAGGCAGCCGGAGGCGAAGGCGAGCTCAAGGCCGTCCAGGCCCTGCTCGACGCCTTCGAGCTGACCAAGCCCGGGCTCGAGATCAGCTTCACCGGCATCCCCAGCCAGGGGGACCACATCGCGAAGCTGGCCACGTCCTTCGCCGGCGGCAAGCCGCCGGATGTCTTCCTGCTCAACTACCGCCGCCTCGGCCAGTTCGTCGACAAGGGCGTCGTCCTCCCTCCCTCGACCGACGGGCTGGACGGGCTCTACGAGCAACCCCTTGAGGCCTTCGAGTACGACGGTAGGCCAGCGTGCTTGCCGACCAATGCGTCGTCCACGGTGGCCTACCTCAACACCTCGCTGTTCGCCCGGGCAGGTGTCCCGCTCCCCCCAGCCGAGTGGACGTGGGATGACCTGACCGCCGCGGCGAAGGCGTTCAAGGCCAAGGGAATAGCGGCCGTCGGCTTCGACGTCGGCATCCGCAACAGCGCGCCGTTCATCTGGACCGCGGGCGGCGAGGTCGTCGACGACACCGCTGCTCCGACGATGATGACGCTCGACACGCTGCCGGCCAGGCTAGCGCTGGCCTACCTCTCGTCGCTGCAGGCCTACGGCGTCGACGCGACGTCACGCGCTGCCGCCCCGCCGGTGGACCAGTTCGCGCAGGGTGAGCTCGCCGTGTTCTTCGACAGCCGCCGATCGGTGCCGGCCTTCCGCAAGGCCGAGGGACTGACCTTCGACGTCGTCCCGCTGCCGCGCAAGGACGCCGCGACCCCGAGCACGACGCTGCTCGGCTCCGACGCCTACTGCGTCGCGAAAGCGTCCCAGAGCCCGACGCTGGCCGCCGAGCTGGCGCGCTTCGCCGTGACCGGCCAGGGCGCGACGATCTTGGCTGAGAGCGGCCGGACCGTCCCGGTGCTGAAGAGCCTTGCCGAGAGCGCCGCCTTCCTCGCCCCGGACAAGGCGCCCAAGAGCGCGCGGGTCTTCGTCGACGCGATCGCGACCACGAAGCGGTTGCCCAACGTCGCCGGGCAGGACGAAGCCGAGGAGGCCGCGGACGACCTGCTCACGCAGTACTTCGCCGGCAAGGCCGAGCTCGACGCGACCGTCGCCCAGGTCGAGAAGGACACGGCAGCGGTCTACGCCCAGGACCGCTGACCCACCTCGAGATGTGGTCTCCACAGCATCACGGTGCTGTGGACACCACATTTGGGGGGTTGAGGACATGCACCGCGGTTGATATGAACGCCGGTTGATGGTTGGGTGATCTCCACATCAACCGGGGGTGACCTCCGGCTCACTCGGAAGGCCCTGCCCCGTGCTTCGCGCTCCTCGTGTCCTTGCTGTCCTGACCCTCGGGAGCGCCCTCCTACTGACCGGTTGCGGTGACTCCGGGGACGGCCCGGCCGGCGCGAAGCAGACCTTGCGGCTCAGCGGCTCGACGACGGTCAACCCGGTCGCGGCCGACGCCGCTGAGGCGTTGCGCAACGGCGATCTGACCATCACCGTGGACACCCAGGGCGGCTCGGCAGGTGGCCTCACGCAGCTGGGTGCGAAGCAGATCGACATCGCGATGAGCAGCAAGCCGGTGTCGGAAGAGGACCAGGCCAAGGCTCCTGGCGTCGACTACACGTCGACGCTGATCGGGCAGGACGCGGTTGGCATCGTGGTCCGCAAGGAGGTCGTCGCCGGCGGTCTGCGGAGCGTCACGAAGGAACAGCTCAGGCAGCTCTTCGAGGGCACGATCCGCAACTGGAAGCAGCTCGGTGGCCCCGACCTCGAGACCTTCGTCTACGACAAGGAGCCGGGTCGAGGCACCCGCGAGGTCTTGGACAAGTTCATCTACGCCAAGGGCGTCAAGGCACCCGCGCCGCCGGCGGACAACCCGCGCTACGCGATCGTCGGCGGCAACGAGGAGACCCGCACCAAGCTGCTGTCCACCCCCGGTTCGGTGGCGCCGCTGTCCTCGGCCTTCGCCGACGGGTACGACAAGCTCGGGGTGCTGAGGGTGGACGGCGTGGCGCCGACACCCGCGCACATCATCGACAAGACCTATGCGTTGTCCCGTCCGCTGTTCCTGCTCACCAACGGTGTGCCGACCGGCTTGGCGC
>JBKKBU010000430.1:0-5813 GCA_046713755.1 Mycobacteriales bacterium | reverse complement strand
TGCCGTAGTGACCGGCCCCGTACGACGCCCCGAGCACGATCGTCACGTGGGGGACCGTGCTGTTGCTGACGGCGTTGATCATCTTGGCGCCGTCCTTGATGATGCCGCCCTGCTCGTAGTCCTTGCCCACCATGTAGCCCGTCGTGTTCTGCAGGAACACCAGCGGGGTGTCGGCCGAGTTGGCCAGCTGGATGAACTGCGCGGCCTTCTCGGACTCCTCGCTGAACAGCACCCCCCGCGCGTTGGCCAGCACGCCGACCGGGTAGCCGTGCACCGAGGCCCAGCCGGTGACCAGCGAGGTCCCGTACAGCGGCTTGAACTCGTCGAAGCGCGAGCCGTCGACCACCCGGGCCAGCACGTCGCGGGGGTCGAAGGGGACCCGCAGGTCGGCCGAGGCGATCGCCAGCAGGTCCTCGGCCGGGTGCAGCGGCTCGTCGGCCGGGCGCGACGGTCCCGGCCCGGCCTTGCGCCAGTTGAGCCCCCGCACGACCTGGCGCCCGAGCCGGATCGCGTCGAGCTCGTCGGCAGCGAGGTAGTCGGCCAGGCCGCTGGTGCGGGCGTGCATCTCGGCCCCGCCGAGGGACTCGTCGTCGCTGTCCTCGCCGGTCGCCATCTTGACCAGCGGTGGGCCGCCGAGGAACACCTTGGCCCGCTCCTTGACCATGACCACGTGGTCGCTCATGCCCGGGACGTAGGCGCCGCCGGCGGTGCTGTTGCCGAAGACCAGCGCGATGGTCGGGATCCCCGCCGCGCTGAACTGGGTGAGGTTCCTGAACATCGCGCCGCCGGGGATGAAGATCTCGGCCTGGGTCGGCAGGTCGGCGCCCCCCGACTCGACGAGGTTGACCAGCGGCAGGCGGTTCTCGCGGGCGATCTCCATGGCCCGGCCGACCTTCTTCGACGTCACCGGGTTGGTCGCGCCGCCGCGCACCGTCGGGTCGTTGGCGATGACCAGGCACTCCACACCCTCGACGACCCCGATGCCCGTCACGACGCTCGCGCCCAGCGGGAAGCTGCTGCCGTACGCCGCCAGCGGGGACAGCTCCAGGAACGGCGCGTCCCGGTCCAGCAGCAGCTCGATCCGCTCGCGCGGCAGCAGCTTGCCGCGCGCGTGGTGGCGCTCGACGTACTTCACGCCGCCGCCCTGCAGGGCCAGCGCGTGCTGCTCGGCCAGCACCGTCAGGTGGTCGAGTGCGGCGGCCCGGTTGGCCTCGTGCTCCGGCCGGGTGGTGTCCAGCGGGCGGTCCAGGACGGGCACGGTGCTCCCCGGGTCGAGTGGCGGACGTGGCGGGTCGACGGTCGCCAGGAGCCTAGACCGATCATGTGAACGGCGGTTAGCATCCGAGCCATGCAGCACACCCTGTACGAGCCCGAGCACGACGCCTTCCGCGACGCCGTGCGCAGCTTCATGGCCAAGCACGTCGCGCCCTTCCACGCCGAGTGGGAGAAGGCCGGCATCGTCGACCGCTCCCTGTGGGTGGAGGCCGGCAAGCAGGGACTGCTCGGCACCGACGTGCCGGAGGAGTACGGCGGCGGCGGCATCAAGGACTTCCGCTACAACTGCATCGTCAGCGAGGAGGTCACCCGCGTCGGTGGCAGCGGGGTCGGCTTCACGCTGCACAACGACGTGATGGCGCCGTACCTGCTCGACCTCACGACCGAGGAGCAGAAGCAGCGCTGGCTGCCCGGCTTCACCAGCGGTGAGCTGATCACCGCGATCGCCATGAGCGAGCCCGGTGCGGGCTCGGACCTGCAGGGCCTGAAGACCCGCGCGGTCCGCGACGGCAGCGACTACGTCCTGTCGGGCAGCAAGACCTTCATCACCAACGGCATCAACGCCGACCTCGTGCTGGTCGTCGCGCAGACCGACCCCGACAAGGGGGCGCACGGCTTCTCGCTGCTCATGGTCGAGCGCGGGATGGCCGGCTTCGAGCGCGGTCGCAACCTCGACAAGGTCGGGATGAAGGCGCAGGACACCGCCGAGCTGTTCTTCGACGAGGTGCGGGTGCCGGCCACCAACCTCGTGGGCAAGGAGGACGGGGGCTTCGTCCACCTGATGAACGCGCTGCCGCAGGAGCGGTTGTCGATCGCCGTGGTGGCCGTCGCCGCGGCCACGAAGGTCTTCGAGCTGACGCTGGAGTACTGCAAGGGCCGCACCGCGTTCGGCCGGCCGATCGGGTCGTTCCAGCACAACCGCTTCGTGCTGGCCGAGATGGCGACCGAGCTCGAGATCGCCCGCCACTACGTCGACAAGTCCGTGCTGGAGCACAACGCCGGGCGCTACACGGTGCAGGACGCCGCGATGGCCAAGTGGTGGACGACCGAGCTGCAGAAGCGCGTCGTCGACCAGTGCGTGCAGCTGCACGGCGGCTACGGCTACATGCTCGAGTACCCCGTGGCCAAGGCGTTCATCGACTCGCGGGTGTCGACCATCTACGGCGGGACGACCGAGGTCATGAAGGAGATCATCGGTCGCTCGCTGGGCGTCTAGTGCCGCCTGCGGAGTCCGTGGCCGACCACGTGGCGCGGCTCGAGGCCGGTGAGGTGGAGCGCGTGCCGGGAGCGCTCCCGCCGCACTACCCGACCTGCTTCGGCTGCGGCCCCGAGGCCGAGGCAGGCCTGCACCTCGTCGTCCGGATGGAGGGCGAGGAGGTCGTCGCGGACTACGTGTTCGCCGACCGGCACAGCGGTGCCCCCGGCATCGCCCACGGCGGCACCGTCGCGGCGCTGGTGGACGACCTGCTCGGCTACACGCTGTACGTCGTGCGGGAGCCGGGCGTGACCCGCCGGCTCGAGGTCGACTTCCTGCGGCCGGTGCTGATCGGCACGACGTACGTCGTCCGCGGTCGCGTGGACCGTCGCGACGGGCGCAAGGTCTTCACCTCCTGCCAGGGCACGGCGCCGGACGGCACGGTCGCGTTCCGCGCCACCGGCCTGTTCGTCATCGTGCCGCTGGAGCACTTCGGCGTCGGCACCCAGAGCGGCGAGGGCCAGGGCCCGGTGGCGCTGTAGCCCGGTGGTCCTGCCGCCCGGTCGCTGTCGGACTCAGCCGCGGCGGGCGGGCGTACGGCGGGCCAGCAGGGCGGCCAGCGCCATCCGCCGCAGCAGGCGGGCCTGCTCGGCCGGCTCGACCACCGGCGTGGTGAAGGCGGTGCCGTTCAGCATGGCCAGCGTCGAACCGGTGACCACGGCGACCTCGTTGGGCGTCAGGTCGTCGCGCAGCGCGCCCAGGACCTGCAGCCACGGCTGCTCGTAGGCCCGCATCCGGCGTCGCAGCGAGCGCCGCACGTCGTCCGACAGCGCCCGCGCCTCGCGCACCCACACGCCGATCAGCGCGCGCTCGGAGACCGTGAAGGCGACGTGCAGGTCGACCAGGGCCTCGAGCGCGTCGTACGGGTCGGCGACGGTCGCGGTGATCTGCTCGGCCCCGTCGAGCATCCGGGTCATGGCGCGGTCGCACAGCGACTCCAGCAGCGCCTGCTTGCTGGCGAAGTGCCGGTAGACGCCCGGTCCGCTGATGCCGGCGGCCGCTCCGATGTCGTCGATGCCGACGGCGTGGAAGCCGCGGCTGGAGAACAGCTGCGCGGCCGCCTCCAGCAGCTGCTCGCGGCGCGGCAGGACGACGGTCGGAGGCATGGTGAGAGGCTACGACCATGTGAGCCGTCGTTCACATCCCCGGACCGAGGAGGCTCCCGTCGCCACCGACCTGACCGCCCTGCTGGACGACCTGCGCGCCGAGCAGGCGGACCTGCGCGCCCTGGTGGTGGACGCCGAGCTGGACGCACCGACGCCCGCAAAGGGCTGGTCCGTCCGCGACGCCGTGGCCCACCTGGCCGGCAGCGACGCGGAGGCCCACACCGCCGCGACCCGCCCGGAGGACTTCCTGGCCGCGCTGCCGGGGGTGGCCAAGGACATCGACGGCTTCCTCACCGGTCAGCTGACCTCCCGCCGCGACCTGTCCCGCACCCAGCTGCTGGACGGCTGGCAGAGCGGGTTCGACGCGATGGTCGAGGCGTTCGCGTCGGTGCCGCCCGGCACGAAGGTCCCCTGGTACGGCCCGCCGATGAGCCCGCCGTCGTTCGCGACCGCCCGGCTGATGGAGTACTGGGCGCACGGCCAGGACGTCGCGGACGGGCTCGGCGCCCCACGGACCCCGACCGCCCGGCTGCGGCACATCGCGCACCTGGGGGTGCGCACCCGCGGCTTCGCGTTCGTGAACCGGGGTCTGGAGCCGGACCCGACGCCGGTGGCGCTGGTGCTGACCGCGCCCGACGGGAGCGACTGGCACTACGGCGATCCCGTTGCGCAGGAGTCGGTCACGGGCAGCGCCCTCGACTTCTGCCTGCTGGTCACGCAGCGACGTCACCGCGCCGACCTCGACCTGGTCGCGACCGGGGCGGCGGCCGACCGGTGGCTCGACCTCGCGCAGTGCTTCGCCGGCCCGCCCGGGTCCGGCCGACCCCCGACGACGGAGCACCGATGACCACCACCACTGCCATCACCAGCACGGCCGTGGACCCGTGGACGACCCCTGAGCGGTTGGCCCTGCGCGCGCTCGCCCGCGACCTCGTGGCCAAGGAGGTCGCGCCGTTCATGGGGCAGTGGGAGGCCGACGGCGAGCTGCCCCGCTCGCTGCACGCGGTGTTCGCCGACGCCGGACTGCTGGGCGGCTCCTTCCCGGAGGAGCGCGGCGGCGGGGGAGGGGACCCGATCGACTCGGCCATCGTCACCGAGGAGGTCCTGCTCGGCGGCGGTTCGGGCGGCGTGGTCGCCTCGCTGTTCACCCACGGCATCGCCCTGCCGCACATCGCCCGCCACGGCACGCCGGAGCTCGTCGACCGCTACGTCCGGCCGACGTTGGCCGGCCGTCTGATCGGGGCCCTCGCGGTGACCGAGCCCGGTGGCGGTTCCGACGTCGCCGGCCTGCGCACGACCGCGGTCCGCGACGGTGACCACTTCGTGGTGAACGGCGGCAAGACCTACATCACCAGCGGCGTACGGGCCGACTTCGTCACCACCGCCGTGCGCACGGGAGGCCCTGGCCACGGGGGGATCTCGCTGCTGGTCATCGACCGCGGCACCCCGGGCTTCACGGTCGACCGGCGGCTGGACAAGATGGGGTGGCGGTGCTCGGACACCGCCGAGCTGGGCCTGTCCGACGTGCGGGTCCCGGTCGGCAACCTGGTCGGGGAGCCGGGCTCGGGCTTCGTGCAGATCATGCAGCAGTTCCAGTCCGAGCGGCTGGGTCTGGCGGTCCAGGCGTACGCGACCGCGCAGCGCTGCCTGGATCTGACGGTGCAGTGGGTGAAGGACCGGGAGACCTTCGGGCGTCCGCTGGCGAGCCGGCAGGTCGTGCGGCACAAGGTCGCCGAGATGGCCCGGCAGACCTGGCTCGCGCGGACCTGCACGCGCGCGGCGATGGCGCAGTGGCAGGCCACCGGTGACGCCGTCCTGGAGGTGTCGATGGCCAAGAACACCGCCTGCCAGGCCTGCGACGCGGTGGTGGACGAGGCGGTGCAGCTGCACGGCGGGATGGGCTACCTGCGCGACAGCGAGGTCGAGCGGCACTACCGCGACAGCCGGATCCTGCGCATCGGCGGCGGTACCGACGAGATCATGAACGAGGTCATCGCCAAGCTGCTCGCCCTGTAGCAGCGGCCGGGCCCCGCCGACCGGTGGTCGACGGGGCCCGGACGTGCGGGGCGTGCCTACTGCAGCTCGTCGCCCGACGCCTTGGCGATCTCGGTGTCGCTCGCGGCGCCGTCGCTCTCGCGCTCGAAGGCCTCCTCGACCTCGAGGTCGCTGCTGGTCTG
>JBKKBU010000429.1:0-10137 GCA_046713755.1 Mycobacteriales bacterium | reverse complement strand
CCCCGCCACCCAGCGCGTCGTCCCGGCGCCGTCGCGACGGCCACGGACCAGGTGCCGCAGTGCCCGCATCCTGTCCTGGATCGCCATCTCGCTGTCGGTGCTGATCCTGGGCGCCTCGACCGGCCTCTACATCCTGGTCAACAAGTACGACGGCAACATCACCCGCATCGAGGGGCTCTTCGACCTCGGCGACGAGTCCAAGCCGCCGCCCGCGCCGCGCAACGCCAAGAACGTGCTCATCGTCGGCTCCGACAGCCGGGGCGACACCGAAGCGGGCGGCGAGTTCCAGGGTTCCGGCGACACCTTCGTCACCGGTCAGCGCTCCGACACCGTGATCCTCGCCCACCTCTACGGCAACAGCGACAAGGCCCAGCTGGTGTCGTTCCCGCGCGACTCCTACGTCGACATCCCCGCCTACACCGACCCGAAAACCGGCAAGACCACGCGGGCCCGCAAGGGAAAGCTCAACTCGGCCTTCTCCACCGGTGGCCCGAAGCTGCTCATCGCCACCATCGAGAACCTCACGAAGATCCGGGTCGACAACTACATGCAGATCGACTTCCAGGGCTTCCAGTCGATGGTCGACAAGCTCGGCGGGGTCGAGGTCTGCCTCACCAAACCGGCCAAGGACCGCTTCAGTGGCATCGACCTGCCCGCCGGTCGGCACAAGATCGGTGGCCGGACCGCCCTGGCTTTCGTCCGGCAGCGGCAGGGCCTGCCGGGTGGGGACATCGACCGCATCACCCGCCAGCAGCAGTTCCTCGGCTCCATGGTCCGCAAGGTGCTGTCGTCAGGGACCCTGCTCAACCCGATCAAGCTGACCGGCTTCCTCGACGTCGCGACGGCGAGCCTGCAGGTCGACAACACTTTGAGCGTCGGCGACCTCAAGGACCTCGCCCTGCGCTTCAAGAGCTTCAACGCAGGCGGCGTCATCTTCGCGACCCTGCCCATCACCGACACCTCGGCCCGCCGCAATCGGGAGTCGGTCGTCCTCGTCGACGAGGAGAAGGCGACCGCGCTGTTCGACTCGCTGCGCCGCGATGAGGCCCCCAACACGCCGAAGCCGAAGCCATCGGCAACAGCCGGCGAGAAGCTCGTGGTCGCGCCGTCCAGCATCCGGGTCGAGGTCTTCAACGGCGCCGGCGTCCAAGGGATCGGCCGCAAGGCGGCGACTGACCTGGAGGCGGTCGGCTTCCAGATCGTCGGCATTCCCACCAACCGCGGCAGCGGCGCGACCGCGACAACGATCTTCCACGGCCCAGATCGGGCCGACTCCGCCCGCACCCTTGCCGCCGCCATCCCCGGCGCCACCGTGCAGGAAGACCCGACGCTCACCCGCAACTTGCAGGTCGTGGTGGGGTCGTCGTACAGCGGGGCCAAGCAGGTCACCGTCACCGGTGTGACGCCGAGCCGAGGTCCCACGGCCAGCGCGACCCCGAAGGTCATCACGGCGCAGGACAACCCCTGCACAGCCTGACCGCCTGGACCGCGGGCCTCGTGGGTGAGCGGGATCCCGCCCAGCCCCTGCTGACGCTGTACGACGGGATGGCGCGGGTCGAGCTGTCAGGCGCGACCACCGCGAACTGGGTCGCGAAGACTGCCAACCTGCTGGTCGACGGCGTCGGGATCGGCGGCGATGAGTCCAGCCGCATCGGGCTGCTGCTGCCCTTGCACTGGCAGTCCGTCGTCCTGCTCCTGGCGGGCATCGCCACCGGCTCCACTGTCGTGCTGGCGCAGCGTCCGGCTGACCTGGCCGGCTGCCCCGTCGCGTTCACGACGGCCGACACCGCCGAGGAAGCGCTCGATGCAGGCGTCGAGGACGTCTTCGCGCTGTCCTGCCACCCGCTGGGGGCGCGGCTCGGCACCGTGCCAGCCCTCGTCCTCGACTACGCGGTGGAGGTGCCCTCCTACGGTGACCACTGGGGCGGTCGACACCCGACGACCTGGCACGTCGAGGTGGGCGGCCGGCCGCTGGTCGTCCCGCCCACCGACCTCGGACCTGCCGATCGGGTCCTCACGGCCCTGCCGCTCGCCGGCGTGGGCTGGCTGCTCGCGGCACTGTCAGCGGGGGCCGGCATCGTGCTGGTGCCCGATGCAGCCAGCGTCGATCTCCCCGCCGTCGTCGCGGCCGAGCGGGTCACGGCCACTGCCGGGATCCGGGTGGGCCAGCTGGCCCAGCTGGACGGCTGAAGCGCACCGCAAGACCTGCCGATCTTCCCAGCAGCCGCGTGAGAGCATCTGCACCGAACCCCTGCCAGTCCTGGAGTGCCCGCCCCGTGTCCGATCGTTGCCGCCTGCCTCGCCGATCTCGGCGTGGGCTGCCGCTGCTGCTGCTCGGCGTGCTGCTCACGACCGGGTGCGCAGCCGCCAACGGCAGCAGCCGCGCGGCCGACAGCGACACCGCGATCCGGGACGTCAGCCTGCGGGTCGACGGGCGCGAACGCACCTACCTGCTCGAACCAGCCACCGACCTGCGCAGCGGCGAGCGGGCTGCGTTGGTCGTCGTCCTCCACCAAGAAGGTGGCACCCCCCGCGGCGTGGCCGACGAGACCGAGCTGCAGGAGCTGAGACGCAGCGGCGCGACGCTGGCCTACCCGGCGGGCGTGGACAACAGCTGGGACGCGGGAGCGTGCTGCGGCACACCCAGGCGACAGGGCGTCGACGACATGAAGTTCCTCGACGCCGTCATCAAGGACGCGGTGAAGCGCACGCCGGTGGATCGCCGGCGTACGGCGTTGGTGGGCTACTCCAGCGGCGGCATGCTGACCTACCGCTACGTCTGCGCCCGCAAGGGCAACCTCGCGGCGGCGGTCGTGGTGAGCGGGTCGCTGGAGAGCTCCTGCGAGGACGACCTGACCGTTCCGGACGTCCTGGCGCTGCACGGCAAGAAAGACGGGACGATCGGCCTGACCAAGCCGGTGTTCGTCGAGGCGCTGGCGATCTCGCCGCGGCCGGCGGCGAGCAGCCTGCAGATCCTCACCCGGCAGGCCGACTGCTCGACCCGTCCCACCAAGCGCACCCCTGAGCTCGAGGTCAAGACCTGGGACTGCCGCGGCGGCGTGATCGAGGCCCGGCTCGTCCCGGGGGCCGGGCATGGCTGGCGGGCCCTGGGGGCTTCGGGGAGCACCAGAGCATTCCTGCGCGTCCAGCTGTTGGCGCAGTCGTGACAGCGCCGAGTCGAACGACGCGGACGCGCCCTGCGGCGGGTAGTCGACCGGTGCGGGCTCCGCTGCGTTCCCCTGCACCACCGCCGCCACCGGCGCGCTTCACCGATCAGGCCCGGGGCCGCTCGCTGATGATCGCGCTGTCCGTGCTCGCGGTGCTCGCCGTCGTCCTGCCGCTGGCGTTCACGGCCCGGCCGGCCCGCTCGAGCCCGGTCGACACGACCGCCGTGGCGGTGCCGGCGGCGGCCGGCGTGGCACCGGTCACGACTCCCACGGTCGGCGGTCCGGGCACCCCCGCCGGCGATGGTCGCGTCGTTCCGCTGCGCGCGGGTGGCCTCGATCGCGATTACCTGCTGCTCCCCGCGCTGGGCCTGCCGCCCGGGACGCCGGCCCCCCTGCTCGTGGTTCTCCACCAGGACATCGGCAGCCCCAAAGCGGTGGCCGTCAACCTCGGCCTGGACGCGCTGCGCCGCGACGGCGTCACGCTCGCCTACCCAGCCGGCATCGGCGGTTCGTGGTCGGCGGGGGCTTGTTGCGGCGTCGCCATGGAGCGCGGCGTGGACGACGTCGCCTTCGTCGACGCGGTGCTGCGCGACGCCGGCCGGCAGACGCCGGTCGACAGCACGCGCGCAGCAGTGCTCGGCTACTCCGGCGGCGGCATGCTGCTCTACAAGCTGCTGTGCCGGCCGCATGCGCCGCTCATCGCGGCGGTGGAGGTCAACGGCAGCCTCGAGTCGCACTGCCCGGACGGCACCCGGCTGCCCGATCTGCTGTCGCTGCACGGCGCCAAGGACGGCAGCGTCGGCATGCACAAGCCGATCTTCGTCACCCACCTCGGCATGGCGCCTCGCCCGGTGACCTCCACCCTGGCCACGGTCACGGGCCGGGCCGGCTGCACCCGCCGCACCGCGACGTCGGGCCCGAAGGTCGACCTCGTGCGCTTCACCGGATGCCTCGGGGGCTCCAGCGTCGAGGCCGTCATCGTCAAGGATGCGGGACACCGCTGGGAGGACGTCGGTGGCGCCAGCCGCACCCGGCAGTGGTTGCTCGACCGCCTTGTCGACCGGTCGGGTGCCCGCGCTTAGCGTTCGGTGGCGTACAGAGCGCGGGAGTCCGGCCCCGCCGGCTCAGCGAGGTCGAGCAGCAGACTCAGCGGGATCCCCGCTGCCAGCAGCGCCTCCGTGCGTCGGATCATGGCGTCGACGTCGAGCCGTGGGCTGGGCAGGATCAGGTCATTCGGGTCGCTTGCGTGGGTCGCCATGTTCGGCTCCCTCTGCTCCGGGGGGTAGGGCACTACTTACTGCTTCGGCGCCCCGCCAGCGGCACTCGAGGGGCTGAATGGGTGGTGACATGGGTGGACACGCGCGCATTCGCCTGGCAGGTAAGGGAAAAGTCACCTGTTGCAACGAACTCCGGCCACCCGATCGGCGGAGCTATCGCAGGACCTGGCGGGCCATGACCATCCGCTGGACCTGGTTGGTGCCTTCATAGATCTGGGTGATCTTGGCGTCGCGCATCATCCGCTCCACCGGGAAGTCCCGGGTGTAGCCATAACCGCCGAACAGCTGGACGGCATCGGTCGTGACCGCCATCGCGGTGTCGGAGGCGAAGCACTTGGCCGCTGACGAGGCGAAGGTCATGTCCGCCGCGCCGCGCTCGGCTTTGGCCGCCGCGACGTAGACCAGCTGCCGGGATGCCTCCACCCGCATGGCCATGTCGGCGACCATGAACTGCACGCCCTGGAACTCCGCGATGGCCTTGCCGAACTGCCGACGCTCCTTGACGTAGGCCACCGCCGCATCGAGCGCACCCTGGGCGATACCGACGGCCTGCGCCCCGATCCCCAGCCTGGTGTGGTCGAGCGTCCTGAGCGCGGTCTTGAAGCCGGTGCCCTCTTCGCCGATCATCCGGCCCGCCGGGATCCGGCAGTCCTCGAAGTAGATCTCGCACGTCGGCGAGCCCTTGATCCCCAGCTTGCGCTCCTTGGTGCCCACGCTGAACCCGGGATCGTCGGCGTGCACGATGAAGGCGCTGATGCCGTTGGCGCCCTTAGCCGGGTCGGTGACGGCCATCACCGTGTAGTGGCTGTTGACTCCGGCGCCGGTGATCCAGCACTTGGTGCCGTTGAGGACGTAACCATCGCCGTCACGGACCGCGCGGGTCTTCATCGCGGCAGCGTCGGAGCCAGCCTCGCGCTCGGACAACGCGTAGGAGAAGGTCGCCTCACCGCGCGCCACCATCGGGAGGTAGGCCTGCTTCAGCTCCTCTGAACCGGACAGGATCAGGCCGGTCGTTCCGAGCTTGTTGCCCATCGGGATCAGGCTGCTCGAAGCGCAGCCCCGGGCGATCTCCTCCACCACGATGCAGTGCGCGATCTTGTCGGCGCCAGCCCCGCCGTACTGCTCCGGCACGTGGATGGCCAGTAAGTCGGCCTTCTTGAGCGCCTCATGGACGTCCCAGGGGTACTCCGCGGTCTCATCGATTTCCGCCGCCCGCGGGGCGATCTTGTCGTCGGTGAGGTCGCGGACCGACTGGCGGAGCAGCTCGTGCTCCTCGGTGAGCGAGTAGAGCGAGTAGCCAGCATCCATGGCCACCACGCTAGCCGTCGCTCCCCCGACTAACCTGTCCGGCCATGAGCGTGCGTCCCCGCCTGACCGTCATCGGCACCGGCTACCTCGGCGCCACCCACGCCGTCTGCATGGCCGAGCTCGGCTTCGACGTGCTGGGCCTCGACATCGTCGAGGAGAAAGTGGCCTTGCTGCAGCGCGGCGAGGTCCCGTTCTACGAGCCCGGCCTACCCGAGCTGCTGGCCAAGAACCTCGACTCCGGGCGGCTCCGCTTCACAACCTCCTTCGAGGAGGCAGGGGCGTTCGGCGATGTGCACTTCGTCTGCGTGGGCACCCCGCAGAAGAAGGGCGAGATGGCAGCCGACATGACCTACGTCGACGCCGCCTTCACCGCGCTCCTCCCGCACGTGCGCGCGGGCGCGCTGCTCGTCGGCAAGTCCACGGTCCCGGCTGGCACCGCCGAGCGCCTCGCGGACCAGATCGCTGCGACTCGAGGCGACGAGGTGGAGCTCGCGTGGAACCCGGAGTTCTTGCGTGAGGGCTTCGCCGTCGAGGACACCCTCACCCCTGACCGGCTGGTCTTCGGGGTCCGCTCGCAGCGGGCCGAAGACCTGCTGCGGGCGTCCTTCGCGCCCGTCATCGACCTCCCCACCCCAGTCGTGGTCACCGACTTCGCGACCGCGCAGCTGGTAAAGGTCGCGGCCAACGCGTTCCTCGCCACCAAGATCAGCTTCATCAACGCCATGGCGGAGGTGTGCGAGGTCACCGGTGGTGACGTGAAGATGCTGTCGCAGGCGCTGTCGTACGACACCCGCATCGGCGGTCGGTTCCTGCACGCGGGCCTCGGGTTCGGCGGCGGCTGCCTACCCAAGGACATCCGCGCGTTCATGGCCCGCGCCGGCGAGCTCGGGGTCGACCAGGCGCTGTCGTTCCTCAAGGAGGTCGACGCGATCAACCTGCGGCGCCGCGCTCGCATGGTCGACCTCGCCCGAGAGCTCTCCGGCGGGTCCTTCCGTGGCAAGCGGATCGGCGTCCTCGGCGCGGCCTTCAAGCCCAACAGCGACGACATCCGCGACTCCCCTGCCCTCGACGTCGCCGCCGCGATCCACCAGCAGGGTGGTGCTGTGACGGTCTACGACCCCGAGGCGATGACCAACGCCCGCAGGCAGCACCCCGAGCTGACCTACGCCGAGTCGGCGGTCGATGCTGCCACCGGCGCCCACGTCGTGCTCCACCTCACCGAATGGGCGGAGTTCCGCCGGATGGATCCCTCGCACCTCGCCGGGGTCGTCGCAGAGCAGAACATCGTCGACGGCCGCAACGCGCTCGACAAGGACCTGTGGCGCGCCGCCGGGTGGCACTACCGCGCGCTCGGCCGACCCTGACGGCAGGCGCGGCCTGCGACACGCACTGCCTAGGTAGTCCTACGGTGTCCCCGGTGCGCTGATCCGCGCACACTGCGTGCCATGACCGTGCCCGCTGCGCCCGCTGTGCCCGCTGTGCCCGCTGTTCCGTGCCCGTCGTGCGGGGCACCGCTCACCGGCGCCCCTACCTGCGCCGGCTGCGGCATCCGCCTGACCGGACCGGAAGCCCAGCGGCTCTGGCAGGTCGACCAGTCACTGCTCGCCCTCGACGGGCAGCGCACCCAGCTGATGGCCGAACGGCGCACGCTGCTCGCGATTCTGCGCGGCGAGTCGACGCCCGGTACGGCGGGATCGCTCGCTGCGCCGCCCGCACCCCGCTCGCTCGCTCCGGCTGCTCCGACCGATCCCCCGTGGCCGGTCCGCCCGGCAGCCGCGGCTCCCGAGTGGACCCCGCAGCGGGTGCAGAACACCCTGCTGGGGCTCGGCGCACTGCTCCTCGGGATCGCGGCGACCGTCTTCGCTGCCGTCACCTACGACCGTCTCGGTGCCACCGGTCGCGCGGCCGTGCTGGTCGCGATCACGCTGCTGGCGCTGGCTGCCGTGCCCCCGCTCCTGCGCAAGGGACTCACCGCCAGTGCCGAGACCGCCACGGCAGTCGCGCTGGTTCTCGGCGCGCTCGACGCCTACGGGCTGCGCACCCTCGGTGTCGGCGACGGTCTCGAGCCGGAAACGTTCGCGGCAGTGTCGGCCGCCGTGTTGTCGGTGCTCAGCGCTGCCTGGGCGCGGGCCTTCCCGCTCCGGCTGCCCCGCATCGCAGCCGTCCTGATCGCGCAGCTGCCCGTCCTGCTGCTGCTCGCCCGACACCAGGCCGGGCCAGGCACGACCGGGCTGGTCCTGGCCGGGCTGTGCGCTGCCGACCTCGCCGCCCTCCACGTCAGCCGCAGCCGAGCGCCGCGCGACGTCACGGTCACGGCCTTGGTGGCCGGGTTGGTGGTCGGCTCGATCGGGCTGCTCGTGGCTGTCGGCGCGGCCGTTGCCACTGACGTGCTTGCCGGCGTTGCCGAGGCCGCCACGGAGCAGTCCCGGCTCGGCGCGCTCGCCCTCGTCGCCTACGCCACCCTGGCAGCCGGCGCCGCGCTGCTCGGGCCGGCGACAGGCCGCCTCCTGCTCTCCGCCGTACCCGTCCCGCTGCTCGGGCTCGCCGCCTACTCGTTGGCGCGCGACGACCTGACCGCCGCCCAGGAGCCGCTCGTCGCCGCCGCCGTCGGCCTGCTGGCCGCCCAGGTAGCAGCCCTGCTGCCGCGCGGGTGGCGCGGCGGACCACTGAGCGGCGCGCTGCTGGTGAGCGCCGTCGGCGTCGGCTCCCAGCTGCAGGCCGTCCTCGAGGCACTCGCCGGACCGCTCGGCTGGCTGGCCGATCCGTGGTCGCTGCCCGAAGGGACGGCAGCGCGCGCTGCGCTCGCTCCCGACACGGTGTGGAGCGGCTCGGTGGTGACCCTCGTGGTTCTCGTCGCGGCGGCCGCTACGGCCGTGACGGCTGCGGCTGCGCTCCACAGCATCGAGCAGGCGCTCGTTCCCGCGGCCATCCTGCTGGTCGCCTCGGCCGTCCTGCTCCCGCTGGGACTCGCGACGTCGTACCCGGTTGCCCTGGTGCTGATCCTGCTCGTCGCCGGCGCGCTGGCCGCCCTCGGCCGGGCGGTGGTGGGCCGTCGCAACGACGTCGGTGTCGCCCTCACCATCGCCGGACTCGTCGCCGCGCTGATCGCGGTCGCGTGGTCGCTCGCGTCGGAGCCGGCAACGCTGGCGGTGCTGCCCACGGTGGTCGTGTTGCTCGCGGCACTGTCAGTCGTCACAGCCGGCCCCGGTGTGCGGGATGCCGCTGCACTGCTGGCCGCCCTGCTGGCCGGGGCCACCCTGGCAGCTGTCGGCGCGGCCCAGGACCTGGCCGCGGACCAGGTGGGTGGCCTGCTGCTGGCCGCACCGGCGGCCCTGCTGGGGCTGTCGCTGCTCATCCGGCGCGTACCGCTGGAGGTGGCCGCAGGCGTGCTCGCGCTCACGTCGATCGTGCTGGCCGGCGGGCAGGCCGGGTGGCTCACCTGGACCCTGGCGCTGACCGGCTTGCTCGCCCTCGCGCTCGCCCTGCGGCCGGACCGGCGCTGGGCGGCCGGGGTCGGGGCTCTGCTGCTCGCGGCGTCGTCCTGGGTGCGGCTCGCCGATGCGGGCGTCGTGTCCCCCGAGCCGTACGTCGTCCCACTCGGCCTGGTCGCCCTCGGCCTGGGGCATCTGCGGCGGCGGGCCGCGCCGGAGACCTCGTCGATGGCGGCCTACTCCACCGGACTCGGGTTGCTGCTCGTGCCCTCGCTGCTCTACGCACTCGGCGACGACGAGCTGCTCCGACCCGTGCTGCTGCTGTTCGCGGCCGCAGCGGTCCTCGGGGCGGGGGTCGCGGGTCGGCTGCGGGCGCCGCTGGTGTTCGGCGGAGCCGTGCTGGCCGTCGACGCACTGAACCTGCTCGCACCGTATGCCGCCGCGCTGCCGCGTTGGATGCCGCTCGCCGTCCTCGGGCTCGCGCTGGTGACCTTCGGAGCGACGTACGAGCAGCGCCGCAAGGACCTGGCCGGGCTGCGCGACCGATTGGACGCCTTCGCCTAGTCGGGAGTGCGGGGGTCTAGCGCACGCCGGGCACGGTGTCGCGCAAGAACAGCGCGATGCGAGGTAGCGGCCGGACCTCCTCCCAGGTGTGACCGGCACCGGCAATCACCGCAAACCGCACCGGGCAGAACTGCGGAGTGCAACCGGCGGCAGCAGCCAGCCGACCAACGGCCGAGCGCACCGCCAGCGGCACGACCCCGAGCAGCCGGATCGAGGTGGCGGTCTGCGCGAGGGGAACGGTCGTGTCCTCGCTGCCGTGCAGGGCGAGCACTGGAGGCAGGTTGCGCTGCGGCGGGCAGTCGGTGGCGAGCGAGCCGGCCACCTCCACGGCGGCCCGCAGTCGCAGTGATCGCTCACACAGCAGCCGGTAGACCATGAACCCACCCGTGC
>JBKKBU010000428.1:0-4069 GCA_046713755.1 Mycobacteriales bacterium | reverse complement strand
GCGACCAACGGTCGCAGCGCCGGATCGAGGCCGCCGTACTGGATGGCACGCGCCGCGTCGTCCGCGACCTCCAGCTCGAGGTCGGTCACGAGAGCTCGAGCAGCGGCCCGATCTCCTGGGTCGCGTACCACTGCAGCTCATGACCTTCGGCCTGCTCCACCCGGAACACCGCTTCCTCGCTGCCGAGGTCGGCAGCGACGACCGAGTCGGCCGCCACCGTCACGTCGGGAACCGCCGCTGGGTCGTCGACGTGGGCCGACCGCACCAGCTTCAGGGGCACGTCGACCGTCACCCGCACAGCCGCCCGGTCCACCTTCGGCACCGGCTCCACGAAGGCGTCATCAACGTCCGCGACCACGACGACCCGGCGCCGGACCGCATCCGGGTCGGCGTCGAGCAGCCGCACGGAGGCAGCCGCGGCCAGGGTCAGGGCGGCGTACTCGAGCTCCTCGTCGTCACCTTCGGCGTACCACTCCCGCAACGCACCCGTCACGGCGTACGCCGGCAGCGGCGGGTCGCCCACGACGCCGTCGTCAAGCAGCCGACGCAGCCCGGTCAGGGTGGTGGGGAGGTAGACGCGCACAGCGACAGCGTGCCAGTACGACGCGGCGGCCGGTCCTACCCGGCGACGGCGAGTCCTGATGCGCGACCCGACCGCAGCGCCTCGACGGACGTGCGCAGCGACGTCTCGAGGACCTGCTCGCGACGACGTGGGTCCATCATGTTCGCGCCGATGCCGACCAGGTCCTCGGCGCCCGGGCCCAGCAGCAGCACCTTGGTGCCGGTCGCCGCGACCTTCTTGACCTCACCGATGAGGCGCTTGGTGACCAGCCGGCGGAAGCGCCGCTCGAGCTTGCCCGCGACGGTGGTCGGCGCGTCGTAGTCCAGCGACGTCATTGGCGACAGCACGACGACCTCGTCGAGGCCGAGTCGCGCCACGAGGTCGAGCGACGTCGGTGAGCAGGCCCCCCCATCGACGTACTTGCGCCCGCCGATCCGCACCGGCTGGTACCACCCGGGAATGGCACACGAGGCCATCACGGCATCGCGCAGCCCGGCCTCGGGCGCGCCAGGACGACCGAAGACGGTGCGTCGGCCGGTGTCGTAGTTCATCGTGACGATCCAGGTCTGCGGATGCGGCGCCCAGGCGCCCGGCTCGGCGACCGCGTCGATGAGCTGCCCGATCGGCGTCAGCGACCCACGGCCCTGCGGCAGCACCGCCGACAGCGCCATCATCGGCGTGGTGCGCCCCGGGTGCATGGCACTGGAGATCACCCCGCGCGGTGAGCCGATGAAGGGCCGCGGCAGCGGCGGCAGCGCGCCGCCGGAGTCGCGATCCGGGTCGTAGGAGATCTGCGGGTCGTCCGGACCGACGACTCCCTGCTGATGGTTGAGCAGGGTCTCGACGCCGATGCCACATCCCAGGAACGCCGCAAGGACCGAGCCGGCAGACGTGCCGAGCAGCAGCTCGGCCGCGCGCGGGTCGAAGCCGAGCTCGGCCTCGACGGCCGCCAGCGCACCGATCGTCCAGGCGGCGCCGAGCACCCCGCCGGCGCCCAGCACCACACCCCGTCGTACGGCGGGGGCGGTCACGACACCGTCCCGACCAGCTCCGCCAACGACTCCTCGATGAGGGCGGCCAGCACGTCGATGTCGGGCATCGCGTCACGGTCGGCGTTGAGGCCGTAGAACACGCCGCCGTCATAGGACGTCAACCCGATCGCTACCGCCTGGCCCTTGGCGAGCGGCACGACCGGGTACATCTCGAGCATGCGGGCGCCGGCGGCGTAGAGCGGGAACTGCGGGCCGGGGACGTTGGTGACGACCAGGTTGTAGGCGCGGCGCGACATCTGCGAGGCCACCCGCGCACCGAGCGAGTGGATCGTCGGCGGTGCGAAGCCGGACAGCTGGACAAGGGCATCGGCACCGACGGCCTGACCGGACTCCTTGTGACCGCGCATGGCGAACGACACCTGGTGCAGCCGCATGACCGGGTTGCCCTCGCCCACCGGCAGGTCGACGAAGTACGACGACACCCGGTTGCCGAGCTGGCCCTGCTGGTCGTCCGAGCGGACCGACACCGGGACCATCGCGCGGATCGTGGAGGACGGCGTGACCGACTCGCCGCGGGTCAACAGCCAGGAGCGCAGCGCCCCGGAGACCGTCGCGAGCACGACGTCGTTGATGGTGCCGCCGTGGGTCTTGCGGACCCGCTTGTAGTCATCGAGGTCGGTAGCAGCAGTGCCGAAGCGACGCTGCTCGCCGATGGTGGCGTTGAGCGGCGACGCGGGCGCCTGTCGGGCCATGGTCCGCGCGCTGGCGAGCATGCCGCCCGCCACGGACGCGACCCGACCCGCCGTTGCCTTCGCATCGACGATCGCCGAGCGGGCCGTGTCGATGGCCGCCGTCGGGCGCCTCAGGAAGTCCACGGCCGCACCCGCGACCAGGCTCGCGGCACCCGGCTCGGACACCGGCAGCCACGGCTCGACCGGCACCTCTCGCGGGGTCGGGGTGAGGTCGAGGATGACGGTGCCGATGTCGACGGCTGAGACGCCGTCGACCATCGCGTGGTGCGTCTTGGTGACGACGGCGACGCGCCCGTGCTCAAGGCCCTCGACGAGGTAGATCTCCCACAGCGGTCGGTTGCGGTCGAGCTGGCGGGACTGCAACCGACCGACGAGGTCACGCAGCTGCGCATAGCTGCCTGGCTTGGGCAGTGCGCTGCGGCGTACGTGGTAGGTGACGTCGAAGTCCTCGTCGTCCACCCAGACCGGGTTGGCCAGGTGGCCCGGGACCCACTTGACCTTCTGGCGGTAGCGGGGCACCAGTGCGATGCGCTGGCTGATCAGCTCCACCAGCCGGTCGTAGTCGAACCCGGTGTCCGGCGGCTCGAAGATCGCCACGCCGCCGACGTGCATCGCCGTCGTCGGCCCCTCCATGTAGAGGAACGACACATCGAGTGGTGCGAGCCGGTCAGCCACGGGGCAGATCCTCCTGAGAAAGACGCAACGCCATGGTCACACAGGCGGTCACACAGCCAGACCGAACAGGATCTCCAGCTCCGCAACGGTCTGCTCAACCGAACGGTGCAGCACCCCGACCATGCCCACCGCAACCGCGCCCCGCACGTTGGCTGCGAAGTCGTCGACCATCACGCACTCCTGCGGCGGCAGCCCGAGCCGGCGGGCGGTGAGTTGGTAGATCTCCGGGTCGGGCTTGCGGAGGCCAACCTCTCCGGAGATGACGGTGCAGTCGAACAGCTCGGGCCACTCGTCCCGCGGGTAGTCCAGGCCCCAGCTGTTGGAGAGCAGGGAAGTCTTGCTACCGGCCGCACGCACCCGGCGGACGATCTCGTGCATGCCGTCGGCGCGACCGAAAGCATGGAACATCCGCGACAGCAGGTCGGCCGCCGACACCGGGCCGCCGTCAGTAGCCCGGAGGAACGGCGCCAGCTGGTCCTCGAAGTGCGGCACGGCCAGCTCGCCCTTCTCCAGGGCGTGCACCGGGTTGTTCTCGACGTCCGCGTCCGGCCCGAGGAAGTGGTGCATCGCCGCGAGGTAGGACTCGACGTCGATGCCCTCCGCAGCGAGCCAGGTGCCCATGGCCACCTCGAGGTTGTCGGTCATCACGCCGCCGAAGTCGACGACCAGGGCCCGCAGGACCGTCACGTGCAACCGCGCGGACTGGGTACGACGAGGGCGGGCGCTTTCGTCGGCGCCGTCCCGGCCAGCACCCGCTGGGTGAAGGACGCCACCTCCGCCGGGGTGCGCAGCCGGGCGAAGGTGGTCCCGAGCACCAGGTCGACGGCGCCGTTGGCCGCGGACGGGACGGGTGAGAGCTCGGCGCCGATGACGTGGATCGCGACGAGCTGGGCGGCCGGCCCGGCGCCCGGGCCGTAGTAGACGCGGCTCGCACCGGTCAGCGCCTTCGGTGCGTTACCGGTGCTCTTGACCAGGAAGCCGCGGGTCGCGAGCGCATCCCCGACGCTGCGCCCGAGGCCGTCGCGGGGCGTGCCGTTCAGCAGCCGGAAGGCCACCTTGCCCGGTGCCGGCAGCACGATCTTCGGGGC
>JBKKBU010000427.1:0-3054 GCA_046713755.1 Mycobacteriales bacterium | reverse complement strand
TACGGCCCCTACGTCCAGGTCGGCCCGGACGGCGAAGGGCAGCTGCGCGCCTCCCTACCGGAGGACCTCGCCCCTGACGAGCTGACCCCGGCGCTGGCCCTCGAGCTGGCCTCGGCGCCGAGTGGCGACCGGATCCTCGGCCAGCACCCCGAGTCTGGGTTCGACGTCGTGGCGAAGGCCGGCCGCTACGGCCCCTACGTCTCGGTGTCGCTGCCCGAGGGGTCGAAGGACAAGCCGCCGACGGCCTCGCTGTTCGCGTCGATGTCGATCGACACCCTGACCCTCGAGCAGGCGCTGCGCCTGCTCACCTTGCCGCGCTCGTTGGGGGCGGCTGAGGACGGCGAGGAGATCACCGCGCAGAACGGCCGCTACGGCCCCTACATCTCCAAGGGGAAGGACAGTCGGTCGCTGGAGGACGAGGAGCAGCTGTTCACCGTCGACCTCCCCCAGGCCCTGGCGCTGCTGGCCCAGCCCAAGCTGCGCGGCCGACAGGCGGCCGCCGCCAAGCCGCCCCTCAAGGAGCTCGGTGTGGACGCGGCATCGGGCAAGCCGATGGTGGTCAAGGAGGGTCGCTTCGGGCCCTACGTCACCGACGGCGAGACCAACGCCTCGCTGCGCAAGGGCGACGAGATCGAGGCCCTCACCGACGAGCGCGCGTCCGAGCTGCTCGCCGACCGCCGGGCCCGCGGCCCGGTCGTGAAGAAGACCCCGGCCAAGCGCAAGGCGCCGGCCAAGAAGAAGGCACCGGCGAAGAAGGCCTGACCCACAGGCAGGTCGGGTACGCCGGGACAGGTCTCGCTCCCGCCGTACTCTGGCGCCTGTGACCAGCGCGCCGAACCCTGAGCTCGGGGGCGTGCTGTCCAAGGGGCCCTTCCGGCGGCTGTTCGTGGCGCTGGCGCTGTCGTCGCTCGGCGACTGGCTCGGCTTCCTGGCGATGACGGCGCTGGCCGCGCAGCTCGTCGACGGCTTCTCCGGCAAGGCCTACGCCACCGGCGGCGTGCTCGTGCTGCGCCTGCTCCCTGCGGTGCTGTTCGGCCCGATCGCCGGGGCCTTCGTCGACCGCTTCGACCGGCGTCGGACGATGGTGGTCTGCGACCTGGTCCGAGCCGCGCTGTTCGTGTCGATCCCGGTGGCGGGGTCGCTGCTGTGGCTGCTGGTGGCGTCGTTCCTCGTGGAGACCGCATCGCTGTTCTGGATCCCCGCGAAGGAAGCCTCCGTCCCCAAGCTGGTCGGCCCGACCCAGCTCGAGAAGGCCAACCAGGTCTCGCTGTTCGCGACCTACGGCTCGGCGCCGGTGGCGGCTGGCATCTTCGCGGCGCTCGGCGTGCTCTCCCGCAACGTGCTGGAGGCGCGGCCGGTCGACCTGGCGCTCTACGTCAACGCCGCCACGTTCCTGGTGTCGGCGCTCGTCATCGCCGGCCTCCGGATCGACTCACCGGGTGAGGGTGGGCGCACCGATGGTGGTCTGACCATCCTGCAGTCGATCCGCGAGGGCCTGGACTTCGCGCGGCAGAGCCAGCTGGTGCGCGGCCTGCTCGTCGGGATGCTTGGCGCGCTGGCCGCCGGCGGGGCGGTCATCGCCCAGGGGCAGCTGTTCGCGGACACGGTGCTGCAGGGCGGGCAGGGTGCCTACGGGCTGCTGTTCGGCGCGGTCTTCGTCGGCATCGCGGGCGGCATCGCCCTCGGGCCGTTGCTCATCGGGGGCATGTCGCGGCGGCGGGTGTTCGGCCCGTCCATCATGGGAGCCGGCGTCTCGCTGTTGGTGCTCGCGCTGGTGCCGAACCTCGCCGTTGCTGTCATCGCGACCATCTCGGTCGGCGCCTTCGCCGGCCTCGCGTACGTCGTCGGGCTGACCCTCCTCGGGGCCGAGGTGGACGACGAGGTCCGCGGCCGGACGTTCGGGCTCGTGCAGTCGTTGATGCGCATCGACCTGTTCGTCGTCACCGGCGTCACGCCCTTCATCAGCGGCTCGATCGGGGTGCGCACCTTCGACGTCGGTGGGCTCGCGGTCGACGTCAACGGCGTCTCGGTGGTGCTCGTGCTCGGGGGGCTACTGGCCATCGCGGTCGGGCGGGCGTCGCTGCGGCAGATGGACGACCGGCCGGGGGTGCGGCTGCACCGCGACGTGATGGCCCGCCTGTCCAGACGACCTGCCGCGCCGGCGTACCCCGGGTTGTTCCTGGCCCTGGAAGGTGGTGAGGGGGCCGGCAAGTCGACCCAGCTGCGACTGCTGGCGGCCTGGCTCGAGGAGCAGGGGCACGAGGTCGTGGTCACCCGGGAGCCCGGCGCGACCAGCTCGGGTCGCAAGATCCGCGCGCTGCTGCTGGATCCCGCGACGGGGGCGCTGGCACCACGCGCCGAGGCGCTCTTGTACGCCGCCGACCGCGCCCAGCACGTCGCGGAGGTCATCCGGCCGGCGCTCGAGCGCGGAGCCGTCGTGATCACCGACCGCTACGTCGACTCCTCGCTCGCCTATCAGGGCGCAGGTCGGGCGCTGGACCGCGACGATGTGCAGAAGATCTCGACCTGGGCCACCGAGGCGCTGCGACCCGATCTCACGCTGCTGCTCGACGTCGACCCGGCGGTCGGGTTGTCCCGTGCCACGGCGGCCGGCGCCGCCCGCATCGACGCCGAGTCGCTGGCGTTACACCCGCGGGTCCGGGCGGGCTTCCTCGAGCTGGCCGCGCGCGAGCCGGACCGCTACCTCGTGGGGCCGGCCGGGGAGCCCGTCTCGGGCGTGCAGGCGGCCGTCCGCGGCCGCGTCCAGGCCGCGGCCAGGGGACTCACGGTGGCGGTCCCGTGAGCGTCTTCACTGGACTGGTCGGACAGGAGCACGTCGTCGAGCAGCTGCAGGCGGCGGTGGCCTCGGCCGGTGCCGTGGTGGGCGGCGGGGACGGTGGGCCCGGCGGGATGACGCACGCCTGGCTGTTCACCGGTCCGCCCGGGTCCGGCCGGTCGTCCATCTGCCGCAGCGACGCCCGCCCGACCGCGATGGCCAGTAGCCCCCCGAGCACGAGCACCACCGAGACGCCGTTGACGTCGACCGCGAGCCCA
>JBKKBU010000426.1:0-2901 GCA_046713755.1 Mycobacteriales bacterium | reverse complement strand
GTCGATGAAGCGCACGGGACTCCTCAGGGCAGCCGGACAGGGCCGCCGACCAGACTTCCCGGCACACCACCCGCAGCGCTCAGTCCTCGCTGCCGGCTGCCCCCATCTTGGCATTGATGGCGTTGACGCCGGTCGGATCGGCGAGGGTGGTGACGTCGCCGAGCTCGCGGTGCTCGGCCACATCGCGCAGCAACCGCCGCATGATCTTGCCGCTGCGGGTCTTGGGCAGCTCCGGGGCGATGAGGATCTGCTTGGGCTTGGCGATCGCGCCGATCTCGCGGGCCACGTGGTCGCGCAGCTCCTTGGCGAACGCCTCGCCGCCGCTCTCCTCGTCGCCGACCGAGCCGCGGACCGTCACGAAGGCCACGATCGCCTGCCCGGTCGTGGGGTCCTGCGCCCCGACGACAGCGGCCTCGGCGACCTTGGGGTGGCTGACCAGCGCCGACTCCACCTCGGTCGTGGAGATGCGGTGACCGCTGACGTTCATGACGTCGTCCACCCGGCCGAGCAGCCACAGCACGTGGTCGGCGTCCCACTTCGCGCCGTCACCGGCGAAGTAGCGGCCGGGGAACTTGCTCCAGTAGGTCTCGCGGAAGCGCTCCTCGTCGCGCCAGATGCCGCGCAGCATCGCCGGCCACGGCTCGTCGAGGGTGAGGAAGCCGGCGCCGACCGCACCGACCGAGTGGCCCTGCTCGTCCACGACGTCGACCGAGATCCCTGGCAGCGGACCCATCGCCGAGCCCGGCTTGCAGGACGTCACGCCGGGCAGGGGCGCGATCATCATGGCGCCGGTCTCGGTCTGCCACCAGGTGTCGACGATGGGGCAGCGGTCGCCGCCGATCACGCGGCGATACCAGATCCAGGCCTCCGGGTTGATCGGCTCGCCGACGCTGCCTAAGACCCGCAACGACGACAGGTCGTGCGCCGCCGGCAGTTGTTCGCCCCACTTCATGAAGGTGCGGATCGCGGTCGGTGCCGTGTAGAGGATCGTGACGCCGAGCTCGGCGACGATGCGCCACCAGCGGTCCTGGCCGCCTGCATCCGGGGTGCCCTCGTAGACCACCTGGGTCACGCCGTTGGCGAGCGGGCCGTAGACGATGTAGCTGTGGCCGGTGACCCACCCGATGTCGGCGGTGCACCAGTAGACGTCGGTCTCCGGCTTGAGGTCGAAGACCGCGGAGTGCGTCCAGGCGGTCTGTGTGAGGTATCCGCCGGAGCTGTGCAGGATGCCCTTGGGCTTGCCGGTCGTCCCGCTCGTGTAGAGCAAGAACAGCGGGTGCTCGCTGTCGAAAGCCTGCGCGCTGTGCTGGTCTTCTGCCGCGGCGACGACGTCGTGCCACCACACGTCGCGCGTGGCGTCCCAGCCCACCTCCTGGCCCGTACGACGGATGACGAGCACCTTCTCGACGCCGGGGCACCTGGTCAGAGCCTCGTCCACCGCCGGCTTGAGGGCACTGGCCGCGCCCCGCCGGTAGCCGCCGTCCGCGGTGATGACGAAGCGCGCGTCGGCGTCGGTGATGCGGTCGACGAGGGCCTGGGCCGAGAAGCCACCGAAGACCACGCTGTGTGGCGCCCCGAGCCGGGCGCACGCCAGCATCGCCACGATCGCCTCGGGGATCATCGGGAGGTAGAGGCAGACCCGGTCCCCGGCGCGGACCCCGAGGTCGGTGAGGGCGTTGGCCGCCTGACAGACCTCGCGCTGCAGGTCGGCGTAGGTGATGTCCCGCCGGTCGCCGTCCGGTTCGCCGACCCAGTGGACGGCGACCCGATCCCCGAGGCCGTTCGCGACGTGCCGGTCGACGCAGTTCACCGCGACGTTGAGCTGGCCGCCGACGAACCACTTCGCGAAGGGCGGCTGCCAGTCGAGGACCTCGGTCCACGGCGTCACCCAGTCCAGTCGCTCGGCCTGCTCCGCCCAGAAGGCGAGCCGGTCCTCGGCCGCGCGGGCGTAGACGTCGGCGGTGACGTTGGCCTGAGCAGCCAGCGCGGTGGGCGGGTCGAACCGGCGGGACTCCGAGGCCAGGGCCTCGACGCCGGCGGTGCTGGTTGGGTCGCTCACGAGTCGGGCTCCTCCTGGGAACGTCGGGTGGCCCGACCTTCCCGCACGTGAAGGAGCGCGGCAAGCGCGTCCGGCCGCCGGCGCTACTAGCGTCGAGCCGGTGACCGATCCGCTCGCCCGCCTGCTCGACCTCCCAGGAGTGGCCGCCGCGGTCGCCGATGCCCGGACCGCCGTGGACGGGCTGCTGGCGCACCGCGTCCTGCGCCGTCGCTCGGCAGAGGTGACGGCCGAGTCGGCGTTGCGTGGGGCCCGGGCGAGCGCGCAGCTCGAGGGCTCCGGCATCGAGCTCGAGCGGCTGCGCGGTCAGCTCATCGCGGGCACACCGGTCGACCGGCAAGACCATGACGAGCATGCCGCGAAGGTCGTCACCAGTGCGGTCCGGTTGCACGCGGACCTCGGTGCCGTCCTCGCGGCCTGGAAGCACAGCCCCCGCCAGGCGCTGGCCCGGCGGCACGTCATCGCCGCGTCCGACCTGGGCGACGACCCGGATCAGCTCGGCCGACCGAGGGCCGTCGGGGCGGCGTACGACGATCCGCTCCGGCTGGGGGCGGCCCCGGATCCCTTGGAGGTCGCGGCCCGCCTCGATGGGTTGTCACGGGTGGTGCTGAGCACCACGGTCCCGGCGGTCGTCCTGGCCGCGGTGGTTCATGGCGAGCTGCTCGCGCTGCGGGCGTTCGGGACCGTCGACGGCCTGGTCGCGCGAGCCGCCTCCCGCTTGGTCCTCATCGAGCGCGGCCTGGACCCGAAGGCGGTCAGTGCTCCCGAGGTCGGCCACGTCGAGCTGCACCACGCCTATCAGGACGCCGCCGTCGGCTATGCCACCGGCGGACCCGCGGGGGTCG
>JBKKBU010000425.1:0-6058 GCA_046713755.1 Mycobacteriales bacterium | reverse complement strand
CCGCGCCTTATGTTAAAAACCCACCCCCCCCGGGGGGGGGGGGACCCGGGGGGGGGGGTATTCGGGGCGGGGCACTCCGGCGGCGGTAGCTGGGGCGACGGGGGTGGTTCCGGCGGTAGCTCCGGTGGCTCCGGCGGCGACTCGGGCGGCGGCAGCTGGTAGTTCGTCCACAGTGTGAGGGTCAGCTCCGGGCCGTTTGTCGGCCGTAGCGACGAGGATGTCGTCGTGACCACCCAGCTGGGCCTCGAGGGCATGCCGAAGCGGCTGTTCACCTGCACGCCCTCGCGACTGACGACGTGGATGGATTGCCCACGCCGCTACCGCATGACCTACCTCGATCGCCCGACCCCGCAGAAGGGCCCGCCGTGGGCCCACAACACCGTCGGTGCCGCCGTGCACCTGGCGCTGGCCAGGTGGTGGTCGTTGGCACGGCGTACGCCGGAGACCGCGCGAGCGCTGGTGGACGCGGGCTGGAAGACCGACGGCTTCCAGGACTCGTCGCAGGCCGAGCGCTGGCGTCATCGAGCCGGCGACATGGTCGAGCGCTACGCCGCGACCCTCGATCCGGATGACGAGCCCGTCGGGGTGGAGCGGACCGTCGCGGTGCGGACCGAGGGGCTGGCGGTGTCGGGCCGGGTCGACCGGATCGACCAGCGCGGCGACGAGCTCGTGGTCGTGGACTACAAGACCGGCCGGTCGGTCTGCACGACCGATGACGCGCGCGGCTCGCTTGCCCTCGCGCTCTACGTGCTGGCGGCCCGGCGCACCCTGCGGCGGCCGGCCGCGACGGTTGAGCTCCACCACCTCCCCACCGGCACGGTGGCTGCCTGGACCCATACCGAGGAGTCACTGGCGCGGCACCTGTCGCGGGCCGAGGCGATCGCCGACGAGGCGGCCACCGCCACCGCTGCCCTTGCCGACGGCGACGCCGGCCCCGAGCTGTTCCCGCCGATGCCGGGGGCGATGTGCGCCTGGTGCGACGTCGCCCAGCACTGCCCGGAAGGGCTCGCGGTGGCGGCCCGCAAGCGCCCCTGGGACGGACTGGCCGAGGAGCGCGACGCGCCCCGCCTCGACTGATCAGGCGGTCAGATCGTCGGGCTGGCGAAGGGGTCGTGGTCGGCGAGCAGCTTCTCCAGGCGGGCCGCATCGAGCCGGACCCGGACGGACTGCGACTCGGCCTGATCGCGCACGCACTTGGCGAGGGTGAAGGCTGACGTCACGGCATACAGCAGAGCCAAGGCGAGGAAGGCCCTGACCCAGCGGTCGGCCGGCAGGTTCCAGATGCCGACGATGGCAGCGAACAGTGCAATGCCGAAGCTGATTGCGGCCTGGGCGAAGAAGGCGGGCGTGGTCTGGGTCATCGAAGGGTTTGTCATGCGGACCACGTTCGCGGTCAGCGGCGCTGAGCGCCTGAGTAGAACTCCTCGACACGCGGCGCTGGGTTGACCGGTGTTGGTGGCTGCTCGCCCTACCGTGGTCGCCATGAGCCTTGTCATGCGGCTGCTCGCCGACGGCATTCCGCCGTCACTGCTGTGCGATCTCGCCGAGCCCGCCGAGATGATCGAAGACCTGCAGGCCGAGGTCGCCGAGGGCGAGGCCATCCGGGCGCTGTCCGAGCTGCCGTCGCGCCAGGCGCTCGAGTCTAGAACCGCCTAGACCTGCTTCTCCCAGCTGGTGAACTCCTCGCTGACCCGCATGCCGACGCTCTCGTAGAGACGGGTCGCGCCGGTCTGGTTCGCGGCATCGACGCCGAGCTGGGTCTGGGGCAGCCCGCGGGCGGCGTGCCGGGCGAAGGCCTCGAGCAGCAGCGCGCGCCCGAGCCCTCGGCCGCGGTGTGCCCGGGGGACCGCCAGCTGCCGCACGAAGCCGTAGTCACCGGACAGGTCCTGGGACAGCAGCACTCCCACGACGCCGTCCTCGGCCTCGCTGTCCTCGGCGACGAGGTAGAGCTCGGGGTCGTAGCGCTTCGAGTCGAGCATCGCGACCGACCACTCCTGCCAGCTGCGCTCGTGCTGGCCGCCGATGTCCGCGAACGCCACCTGCACGATCTGATGCGCGACGCGGGCGTCGCGGTCCACGTCGAAAGCCCGTACGCCGACGCCGGCGGGCCACTGCGCCGGTGGCGGCTCTGACAGGTGGTCGATCCGCATCCGCCAGAACGTGCGGGTCGGCCGCCAGCCGCAGCTGTCAAAGGCCGCGGCCAGGTCGGGCAGCACCACCGGGACGGAGTGCGTCACGGTCGTACCGGGGTCAGCGGCG
Source organism: Mycobacteriales bacterium (assembly GCA_046713755.1). Classification (GTDB taxonomy): domain Bacteria; phylum Actinomycetota; class Actinomycetes; order Mycobacteriales; family SCTD01; genus JAUYQP01. The sequence continues at coordinate 3,799 of JBKKBU010000425.1, read as the reverse complement.
GTCTCGATCCAGCGGATCAAGCGCGCCTCCAAGCCCTGGCCGGTGTGGCTGGGGCGCACCACCGAGTCGGTCTCACTGCCGGAGACGACGGCGTATCCCACGACCTGACCGTCGTCCTCGAGCAGCCGGGTGCACGCGCCGAGGTCGAAGCCCGGGACGTCCCAGTCCGCGAGGATGTCGTTCTCGTCGCTGTCAGGGAACCCGCGGACAGCGACGTCGAAGGTGAGGCAGAGGGCCAGCACCCCGGCCAGGTCGGCGCGGGTGGCAGGGCGTTCGATGAGGGTCACGGCAGCGCACCTTAGGGACTGCTGGCCGTCTGCACGAGCGATTTCTGGCTGGGCCGCGGCTCAGGGCCGGCCGAGGCGGCGCTGGCCGTCCTTGAGGTGCGGGCCGTGCCGCAACGACTCCGGGAGCACGAGCAGCCCGGTGCGGAACGCCAGCCCAGCAGCCGTGGCTGCCGCGTCGGTCATCGGCAGGCCCGGCAGTCGGTAGAGCCGACGGCACCACCGCGGCAGCATGGCGGCTGCGGCGCCGGCCAGGGCGACCCACGCGGGCCGCGCCGGCGTGCTGAGCTGCACCTTCGTCGACATCGGCGGCCAGAGCACGAAGGCAGCCGTCCGCCTGGCCTCGGCGGTGATGCGCAGCTGCGGCCGGATGGTCGTGAAGTAGTCGGCCATCTCCGCGACGCTGTGGGGCACCGCCGCGGCGTCGAGTCCCACGAGGGTGGCGCCGCGGGACTGCTCGAGGTAGTAGCGGTCCTGGTCGGCGCGCGACACCCGCAACCCGCATCGCACGGCCGTCGACAGGAAGGACTCGGCCTCGCAGCAGTGCACCCACCGCAGCAGCTCGGGATCGCTCACCCGGTAGGAGCGACCGCTCTCGGGCTCGATGCCGGCCAGCTTGCGGTGGATCCCGCGGACCCGGGCACCAGCGCGCTGAGCCTCCGCCGTCGTGCCGTACGTCGTGACGGCCACGTAGTCCGCGGTGCGGAACAGCCGGCCCCAGGGGTCTTCACGGAAGTCGCTGTGCTGCGCGACCCCGGACATCGCGAGGGGGTGCACGGTCTGTAGGAGGAGCGCGCGCAACCCAGCGAGCGCCATCGACGGGTCCGCGTGGACCCGCCACGTCACGCTGTCGGGGCCGTAGAGACCCGGGTCAGGGGAGGGCTGCCGCTGGACCGTCATCGCTGACAGTCTGCCCTCCCTGACAAAGTGGCCGCATGTCCTACGTCGCGATCAACGTCCTGACCGTGCCTGCCGGCGCGGGAGCAACGCTCGAGGAGCGCTTCGCGGCCCGCCAAGGCGCCGTCGACGGCGCCCCCGGGTTCGAGCACTTCGAGCTGCTGCGGCCCCTCGAGGGGACCAGCGACTACCTCGTCTACACGCGGTGGACGGCGGAGGCGGACTTCGTGGCCTGGCGCGACGGGCAGCGCTTCGCCGACGGCCATGCCGCGGCCACCCAGCGACCCGCGGGCAGCCAGCCGGCCGCCAGCGGATCGACGGTCTGGGCCTTCGAGGTCGTCCAGACCTCGAGTGCGACGCACTAGAGCGACGACCAGAAGTCCAGCAGAGCGGCGGCCGTCGCGATGGGCTGCTCGGCCGCCGGGGAGTGCATGGCGCCGGTGACGACGTCGTGGCGGGCACCCAGCCGGACCGCCATCTCCGCCTGGACCTCCGGTAGCCAGGCGTCGTCGCGCGAGCCGTGGATGACGAGGGTGGGGATGGCGGCGGCGGCCAGCTCCTCGACGCGGTCCGGCTCAGAGGTGAGCGCGTCACCCATCCCGAGGAGCGCGGCCGCCGAGGACATCAGGAAGCGGTGCCGCAGGAAGGCGCGCAGCTCGTCGGATAGCGCCTCTCGGCGCTCATCGAGAGCGGTGGCGGCGTCCATGACGTCGACAACCGTCAGCAGGTCGCCGGCCTCGACGAGCGGTCGCATGGCGTCCATGGCGGCCACCCGGGGGCCATCCAGAGCGGCCGGACCCGACGACATCAGCACCAAGGACGCGAAGCGCGTCGGCATGGCCAGCACGGCCGCCCGCGCGACGAGGCCGCCGAAGCTGTGGCCGACCACGTGCAGGCGGCCGTCCAGCTGGTCGGCGACGGCGAGCAGGTCCTCGGCCAGCGCCGCCACCGAGTAGGCCGTCGGGTCAGCCGGGCCGGGCGACTCGTGCTGGCCGCGCTGGTCGAGGGCGCCGCTGTGGAAGCCGCCCAAGGACAGGTGCGGGAGGATCGGCGAGAAGTCCTCCTTGCTGCCGGTGAAGCCCGGCACCAGCAGGACAGTGGCTTGGGCCGGCGCTGCGGAAGCCATCCAGACCGCAGCCAGCCGGGCGCCGTCCACGTCGTACGACACCCGCCGTGATCCCGGGGGCAGCACCGCGCCGACGACACTCACCGGCTGGACGCTAGCGGCAGGTCGTGCAGCGTCACGTCGTGCAGGGCGCCCTCGCGGGCGATGCAGGTGAGGTAGGTGCACGCCGGCATCCGCCGGCGGTCGGTCGGCGACCCCGGGTTGAGCAGGCGCAGACCGCCAGGTGCTGTGGTGTCCCAAGGGACGTGGGAGTGCCCGAATACCAGGACGTCGGTGTCGGGAAAGTCCAGCTCCGCGCGCCGCTCACGGCCGGCACTCGGGCCGGTCTCGTGCACCACGGACAGGCGGACTCCGGCCACCTCGGCGTGCGCCACCTCGGGCAGTCGGGCTCGTAGCTCCGGCCCGTCGTTGTTGCCCCAGACGGCTACCAGCGACTGCGCGCGCGACTCGAGCTCGTCGAGCAGGGTGACATCGACCCAGTCACCGGCGTGCACCACGAGGTCCGCCCGGTCGACCTCGGACCACAGTGCGGCTGGCAGGTCGGGCGCCCGTCGGGGCACGTGGGTGTCGGCGATCAGCAGCAGGCGCACGGGCGCCAGTCTGCGTCAGAGCCCGCTGACGACCTCGGCCAGGGGGGTCGCTGGAAGCACGACGTCGGTGAGGCCGGCTACCCGGCCGCACTCGACGCAACGGCAGGCCAGCGCAACCCACTCGACGTGCTCACCGTCGGGCAGCGACAGCCCGGCAGCCACCTCCGCGATGGAGTGCCCGCAGCCTCCGCATGCCCACATCGGGGGATGGGTCCAGCGCTCCTGGGAGTCCAGCAGCCCGACAGCGGTGCCGCACTGCAGACACCGTCGGCGGGCCACACCGGCCGTGGCGTCGGCCTCGACGTAGACCCAGGTCGGGCGCTCGTCACCGTGCCCTCCACAGCCCAGCACGACCGTCTCGTGGATGTCCGGCGCGCCCTCGAGCCCCCGGAGGAAGGCCCGTAGGTCCTCCACGTCCTCACTTGTCTGCACGCCAGCTACGACCCTCAGCACCATGTTTCGGGCATCGGCAGCAGGACCGGTCCGACTGAAGCGCCAGACCGGTGGAAGATCAGCTGTCGGACTGGCCCGCCGCCTCTGGCGTAGCAGTCCCGGTGCCGCCGCCCCTGCCGCGGCCACCTCGGCGGCGGCGCGGTCGAGCACCATCGGTTGACTCACCAGGCGTGGCGCTCGCAGTGCGCGGGGCCTGCGGAGCGGCTTCGGTGCCCTCGCCATCACCGCCACCCCGCGTGCGTCGGCGGGTGTTGCCGGTGCGCTTGGGAAGCTGCGGGCCGTCATCCTCCGCTGCAGCGGACCCGCGGTCGTCACGGCCGCCGGACCGGCTGTCGTCGCGCCCAGAGGGGCGGCCACCGGACCGGCCGTCCGAGCGCCCTCCCGCCGACCCTCCGGTCCGCGGCTTGTTGCGGCGCCCGGTCTCCCCGAGGTCCTCGACGGCCTCCGCG
>JBKKBU010000424.1:0-5728 GCA_046713755.1 Mycobacteriales bacterium | reverse complement strand
CACCTCACCGGCCCGCAGCCCCGGGTACGTGCCGCCGCTCTGCGGCATGACGCCGACGCGCGGGCGCAGCGCCGGGTCGCGAGGGTCGAGGCCGAGCACCCGGCCCGCGCCCGCGTCGGCCGGCCGGAAGCCCTCGCAGACCTCGACGGTCGAGGTGTGCGAGGGCTTCCGCCGGGCCGACGGAGGCACCGTTCGCGTCCTGGGGCTGGATCCGCACGACCCCGCGCTGCGGCCGCGCGTCGGCGTCATGCCGCAGAGCGGCGGGGCCTATCCCGGGCTGCGGGCCGGTGAGGTCCTCGAGCTGTTCGCCAGCTACCACCTCGATCCGCTGGACACCACCGATCTGCTGGAACGGCTGGGCCTGGCCGACAGCCGCCGCACTGCCTGCCGTCGGCTCTCCGGCGGCCAGCAGCAGCGACTGTCCCTCGCGCTCGCCGTCGTCGGGCGCCCCGAGCTGGTGTTCCTCGATGAGCCCACCGCAGGGCTGGACCCGCAGGCCAGGCGCGCCGTCCATGAGCTGGTCGAGGCACTGCGCCGCGACGGCGTGACCGTGTTGCTCACCACCCACCTGATGGACGAGGCCGAGCGGCTGGCCGACCACGTCGTGGTCATCGACGAGGGTCGGCTCGTCGCGGAGGGCACGGTCGCCGAGCTGACGCGACGGGGCGCCGTCGGTCAGCTGCGCTTCCGCACCGTCGCCGGGCTCGACCTCGACGCGCTCCTCACCGCCCTGCCGGATGGCTGTGCGGTCAAGGAGTCACCGGCGGGCAGCTATCTCGTCGAAGGTCCCGTCGACCCGCGCTTGCTCGCCACCGTCACCGCTTGGTGCGCGTCGATCGGGGTGCTCGCCGAGGACCTCCGGGTCGAGACCCGCTCCCTCGAGGACGTCTTCCTCGAGCTGACCGGCCGGGAGCTCCGATGAGCGCCTGGGCACCCGGTGCGCTCGCCCCCCACCCGGGGGCGGCCGGGCGCGCGACCATGCTCCGCGCGCAGTTCCGCACCGAGCTGATCCTGCTGCTCCGCAACGGCGAGCAGCTGCTGCTCACGCTGGTCATCCCGCTCGGCCTGCTCGTCACCCTCACGACGCTGACCTTCGTCGAGGTCGACGGCGCCAACACGCGCGGCGAGCGGGCCGACTTCTTCGTGCCCGGTCTGATGGCGCTCGCCATCATGTCGACCGCGTTCACCGGCCAGGCGATCGCCACCGGCTTCGAGCGCCAGTACGGCGTGCTGAAGCGGCTCGGTGCGACCCCGCTGCCACGGTCGACGCTGCTGCTCGCCAAGACCCTCGCGGTCCTCACCGTCGAGGTGGTCCAGCTGAGCCTGCTCGCCGCTGTCGGCCTGGCCCTGGGGTGGCAGCCCACCGGCAACCCGCTCGCCGTCCTGGCGCTTGTCGTCCTGGGCACCGCGGCCTTCAGCGGCCTGGGCCTGCTGCTCGGCGGGACCCTGCGCGGCCTGACGACCCTCGCCGCCGCCAACCTCGTCTGGCTCGTCCTGCTCGTTCTCGGCGGCGTGGTCTTCCCGATCGACCAGCTCGGCCCGGTGGAGCCGTTCGCGAGGTTGCTGCCGACCGCCGCCTTGTCGGACGGGCTGCGCTCGGTCCTGACCGACGGCACCGGCGTACCGCTCGGCAGTGTCGTTGCCCTGGCGGTCTGCGCCGCCGCAGCGCTCGGCGCCGCCAGCCGCTACTTCCGCTGGGAGTGACCCCTAGTCCAGCGGGCGACCGTGGGCGTCGAGGTCGTCGAGCGCTGCCCGCAACAGCTGTAGGGCGTTGCGGGTCAGGGCGTCGGCGTCCGCGACATCGAGGTTGAGCTCCATCGCCGCGCCGACCGGTCCGCCGACGTAGCCCACCGCCGCGACGACTGCCGTGCGCTCGGCGTCCGGCAGCGCGGCGAGGGCGTGCCCGAGGCGGTGCAGCAGCTCGGCTTCCTGCTGCTCGTGGGACTCGTCGGGCACCTCGGCGACGACGGACGGGGGCAGCGGGCGGCAGCGCGGCGGCGCCGGCTTGCGCTCCTCGCTCATCGACCTGCCTCTCGAAGAAGGAAAGACGGCCGCCCCGATGATCTCGGGACGACCGCCACACCCACCCGGTCAGGTCGCCTCACGGCGGTGTGTCGCTCTTGGCGACTGTTTTGGGACCGGGGGCCATGTATCCGGGCAGGTGCAAGCAGGAACGCTAGCCCCAGATGGGCGGTTCCACCAGTAGGACGGCCGCTTGAGTGACACCGCCCACGTCGGCTCACCCGGACGGGTGAACGCCGTTCGCCGTAGGCTCGGCACGTGCTGCTCCGCCGTCTCGCGCTGGCCTCGGTGGTGGCCAACAGCGCCATCGTCGTCACCGGCGGCGCGGTGCGCCTCACCTCCAGCGGGCTCGGCTGCCCCACCTGGCCGCGCTGCACCGAGAGCACCTTCACCCCCACCGCGGAGTACGCCGTCCACGGCGTCATCGAGTTCGGCAACCGGCTCCTGACGTTCGCCCTGCTCGCCGTCGTACTGGCCCTGCTGGTGGTCGCACTACGGCAGGGCAGCCGCCCCGTGCGCCGGCTCGCGGTGCTCGGCTTCCTCGGCATCCCGGCGCAGGCCGTGCTCGGCGGCATCACCGTCCTCACCGGACTCAACCCGTGGACCGTCATGGGCCACTTCCTGCTGTCGATGGTCCTCATCGGGCTGGCCACCGTGCTGCACCACCTGGTGCGCGCCGAGCCGGTGGTCGAACCTCGCCCGCCGACAGCGCCGACGCCGGACCTGCTCCGACGGTGCTCGACCTGGTTGCTGGTGCTCACCACCGCGGTCCTCGTGGTCGGCACGGTCGTCACGGGAAGCGGGCCGCACTCGGGCGACGCGCTGGCCTCCCGGACCGGCTTCGACCCGGCCACGGTCAGTCAGCTCCACGCGGACCTCGTGATGCTGCTCATCGGTGCCACTGCCGGCTTGTGGGTCGCGCTTCGGGTGGCGGGCGCCGCCGCCGCGGCGGTGCGGGCCGCGTGGGTTCTGCTGCTCGTCGAGCTGGCGCAGGGCGCGATCGGCTTCGTGCAGTACTTCACCGACCTCCCGGTGATCCTGGTCGGGCTGCACCTCGCTGGTGCGTGCGCCACCCTCGTGGCCGCCGTCCGGTTGGTGCTGGTCGTTCAGGGGTGGGGCGGTGCGGCCCCGACGACCGCCGCGACCGCACCGGCGAATCGCGCTGCGGCCCCGTCGGAGTACCCCAGGAACAGCGAGGGCTCGGTGACCTCGACCTCGAGCACCAACGGCCCGGTCGGCCCGGGCACCATGTCGATCCGGGCGTAGAGCAGGGGCTGCGGACCGGGCACTGCAGCGGCCGCGGCGACCGCCACCGCCTCCTGCTCGGGTGTGGCCGTGCGTGCGCTCATCTTCTCCAGCCCGGGCGGCGTCTCGAGGGTGCCGGCCCCCCGGAACAGAATCTGGGCCTTGCCCACCGCATGGCTCGCCCGGCCGCCGAACGACAGGACTGAGGTCTCCCCCGCCGTGTCGACGCCCTCGACGTAGGGCTGCACCATGACGTGCTTGCCGGCGGCGTGGATCCGCTCGGCCAGGGCATGGGCGGCAGCCGTGTCGTCAGGCCCGAAGCGGGCGGCGTCGATCGAGCCGGCGGAGATCGTGGGCTTGACGACGTATTCCCCCTCCGGTGGCTGCAGTCGCTGGCCGGGGGCGACGAAGGTCGTCGGCACGATGGGCACTCCTGCCGCCGCCAGGTCACGCAGGTAGCGCTTGTCGGTGTTCCAGCGCACGACCTCAGCGGGGTTCGCGAGCCGGGGCACGGCGTCGGCCCAGGCAAGGAACTCCGGCAGCCGGTCCCAGTAGTCCCAGGTGGTCCGGATGACGACCAGGTCGAACGCCGCCCAGTCCACCGCCGGGTCGTCCCAGCAGCGGATGTCGGCGTCGAGGTCAACCGCGTCGAACGCCGCGCGCAGCGCCGGGCCGTCGGCGTCGAGGTCGAGCCAGGCCGTGCAGGTCGCCAGCGCGACGGTGGGGCGCGGCACCGGTCAGACGAGCTGGTCGACGGCGACCGCGAGGAACAGCAGCGCGAGGTAGGTGATCGACCAGTGGAACAGCCGCATCGGCTGGAAGTCACCACCGGCCCGGACCCTGGCCTGCAGCCGATGGGCCTCGGAGAGGAACACCACGCCGAGCACCAGCGCGCTCCCGGCGTAGATCGCGCCCGTGGAGCCCAGTGGCCAGGCCAGCAGGCCGCTGGTGACGACCATCGCCCAGGAGTAGGCCGTGATCCGGACGGCCACGGCGGCCGGCGTCGCGACCACCGGCAGCATCGGCACACCCGCCGCGGCGTAGTCATCGCGGTAGCGCATCGCGAGCGCCCAGAAGTGCGGCGGCGTCCAGAAGAAGATGATCATGAACAGGACCACGGCCTCCCACGAGAGGGAGCCCGTGACTGCCGCCCAGCCGATGAAGACCGGCATGCATCCTGCCGCCCCTCCCCAGACGATGTTCTGCGGGGTGCGGCGCTTGAGGATCATCGTGTAGACGAGGACGTAGAAGGCGATCGCCGCATCGGCGAGCAGGGCGGCCAGCACGTTGGTCGTGATCGCCAGCCAGGCGGTTGCGACCACGCCGAGCACCAGCCCGAACACCAGGGCGCCGCGGTCCGACACGGTGTGGCGGACCAGGCTGCGGCGCTGGGTGCGCTTCATGAGCGAGTCGATGTCGCGGTCGTACCAGCAGTTCAGCGCGTTGGCACTCCCGGCCGCCAGCGAACCACCTACCAGCGTGACGGCCACCAGCCACAGCGACGGCATGCCGCGCTCAGCGAGCACCATCGTCGGGACGGTGGTGACGAGCAGCAGCTCGATGATCCGCGGCTTGGTCAGCGCGATGTAGGCCCCGACGACGCCCCGCACCCGCGCAACGCGGGAGGCCGCTGCCGTCGGCTCGGGGGTTGCGGGCGCAGCGGTCGAGTCCGCCAGCGTCGTCACGTCAGCAAGTCTACCGATGGACCAGCGCTAGGCTCCGCCCACACCCTGCCGCTCCCTGATGAAGGGCCCGTCCCGTCCCGTGACTCTGACCTGGACAGACCTCGACCGCCGCAGCGTCGACGTGGCGCGAGCCCTCGCCATGGACGCTGTTGAGAAGGCCGGTTCGGGACACCCCGGCACCGCCATGAGCCTCGCCCCAGCGGCGTACCTGCTCTTCCAGCGGCACCTACGGCACGACCCGAGCGACCCGGCGTGGGTCGGTCGGGACCGGTTCGTGCTGTCCTGCGGGCACTCCTCGCTGACGCTCTACGTGCAGCTGCTGCTGTCGGGATACGGCCTCAGCATCGACGACCTGAAGAAGCTCCGGCAGTGGGAGTCGCTCACCCCTGCGCACCCCGAGCACGGCCACACCGCCGGTGTCGAGACCACGACCGGTCCGCTCGGCCAGGGCATCGGCAACGCCGTCGGCATGGCGATGGCAGCCCGTCGCGAGCGCGGCCTGCTCGACCCCGACACCGAGCCCGGCGCCTCGCCCTTCGACCACACCGTCTGGTGCTTCGCCTCGGACGGCGACCTGCAGGAGGGCGTCTCCTCCGAGGCCTCCTCACTGGCCGGCACCCAGCGGCTCGGCAACCTCGTCCTGCTCTGGGACGACAACCGGATCTCGATCGAGGACGACACCCAGATCGCCTTCACCGAAGACGTCTGCGCGCGCTACGAGGCCTACGGCTGGCACGTCCAGCGCGTCGACTGGGTGACCAAGGACGGGTCGTACG
>JBKKBU010000423.1:0-2542 GCA_046713755.1 Mycobacteriales bacterium | reverse complement strand
GGCAGGAGTGGGTCTTCCTCGGCTACACCCTCGGCGAGCTCAAGCAGGTCACGTCGCTCGATCCCGGCCAGGTGCTGCGCTCGGTGAGCAGCACGGTGGAGCGGACCGTCAGCAACACCTCCCAGGTGGTCGATGAGGCGCGCTCGCAAGCTCTGGCGATGACGCGGAGCACCCTGTCGCAGCTGTCCAGCATCGACACCCTCGTCAAGGTGGCGACCAGCAACTCGGTGTCCGCCACCGTCGGCACCGGCGCCGGGCTCGGGTTGTCCAACCCGGGTGGCGCGGTCGCCGGCGCTGTTATCGGCGGCATCGTTGCGGGTCCGGTCGGCGCGATCATCGGTGGGTTGTTCGGTGGCGGGGCGGGCGTTCAGTCCTCCACGACCACCGGCACGACCGCACTGTCCAACTCCTCGACGTCGACGAACGTCAACACCTCGCTGCTCGTCAACTCGGCCCTGCAGTCCGCCCAGTCGAGCGTCAACACCGCCATCAGCACCGCGTCGCAGCTGGTCCGCGACCTGGAGAGCCAGGTGTCCAACACCGTCGACGTGATCAGCCCCTTGTTGTCCCGGGTCACCAACCTGATTCGGTGGACGATGTACGAGAACTACGCCGTGATCAGTCGCGTCGAGGACGTCGTCGGCGTCCGTCCGGTTCCCCTGAACCTGGTCGGGGACGACCCTTCCCGGCCGGTGTTCAGCGACGAGGACATCGTGGAGCTGCGTCGGTGGTTCCAGCCGGCGCTGCTCGAGCCGCGCCATGCGTCGCACTTCGACACGCTGGCAGCGGCGGTCGCCAACCGGCTCGCGGGTGGGCTGCCGGTGACGACAGTGCACCTCGAGATCGACTACGGCTCGAACCTCATCGGCGGCACCCTCAACATCGAGCTAGGTGAGTCCAGGCGCCGGATCAGCCTTCCCGTGGGTGGGGGCTCCGTGCGCGTCACGCTGTCGATCCCGCCGACGATGCCAGGGCAGCTCGACGGACTCGAGCTCGCTCTCAATGGCGTGCCGCCCAGTCGGTTGCCGGGCTTCTTCGCCTCGATGACCGACGAGATCTACAAGTCGGGCAGTGTCCAGGTGCACCGGGTCCGGGTATGGCTCAACGGTTCCTCCACGGCTGGCAGGGCTGACTACACGGCGACTGCGGATGCCGGCTTGCCGTCCGACGGTCTGCTGGTGACGACCCAGACCCGGACGGACACGGCGACGCTGTCTCTGCCCAACAAGCAGCGCTTCATCGACACCGCGCAGGACCCGCTGTTCCGCCACATCAACCGGCACCGGTCCTACTACCTGTCCGTGCTCTTCGACGCGGCGAGATCGGTGCCGTCGCTGCGCGTCGACTCGTCGCAGCTCAAGGACCTCGACGACCGGATCTGGAACCTGCCGCTCTACGGCTTCGACGGCGACCAGGTGCTGGTCCTGGAGAGCGTCGACACTGCCGATAAGAGAGGGTTCCCTGCCACGCTGGTCAAGGACCAGGGTGCCGCGACGATCGTCCAGCTGGCAGCGCCCGGTGCCTACAGCGAGGCGCTGCAGGGCCTGCTCCAGCTCGACGACGCGGCCGGCAAGCTGCACCCCGTCCTCAACCCGCCGCTCCCGGTGCTGGCACCGATCGCGATGGTCGACCTCGACAAGAAGTCGCTGGTCCCGATCCAGCAGGAAGGCATTGCCGGGCCGCTCGCCGTGGCTCCGGTCCTGCCGCCCTGACGAGCCTGAGCCGAGCCGGTCTGATCACCAGCTCTCGACGGCGAACCCGTCAGACAGCACGCAGGCGGTGAGGAGCCCCTGCTGGTCACGCAACGGCCCCAGATCCCGGGCCGCCAAGGTGGGCAGGGCATGCCGGAAGAGTGCCAGGTTCGCCGACCGTTGCGGCGTCGTCCGGGACCGGAACACGATGCCGGCAAGCCGGTCGCCGTACCAGTCGTGCAGCAGGTCGGCGAGCTGCTGGCAGGCCAGCCAGACGTCCGGCGACCGGCTCGTGCTGATCTGGTCGTCGAGGCCCAGTGCGTCGAGGTTGCGGTCGGTGCGAAGGTCCAGCACCTTCACGGTGCCGGTGAGCTGGACCAGCCGCAGTGCCAGCTGGTCCGCACTCACGATGCGGCCCTCGCCGTCGAAGCGCTCGCGCATGGCAGTGCGCGCGCTGTCAGCGGCGTAGCGCAGCCGGAAGCCGCCACTGGCCGAGTCGAAGCGGTATCGCGGATCGGCGTAGGGCTTCCAACCCCACCTGCTGGGGGTCGTCGCGTCGAGGCGCCACCAGGCGTGCCTGGCGACGCTCAGCCGCAGGCCGGTAGGGCGCTTCGTCGGCAGTCGTGCGGTGTAGTCCGACCGGTCAGGGCCACCTGCCACGGGTCAGGTGCCAGCGGTGCGGATGTAGTGGAGGGCGGGCTCGATCTCGCCGGCGGCGAGCAGGTCGGCCGGGCTGCGCCCACCGGCCTCCGGCAGCGGGGTCCGCATGAGGGCATCTGCGGCGAGCGGTCCACGCCCGGCGGTGCGCAGCGCGGTGAGGATCCGGGACAGCCCCGCCACCGGGCCGTCGG
>JBKKBU010000422.1:0-3374 GCA_046713755.1 Mycobacteriales bacterium | reverse complement strand
CCGGCCTGGACCCGCTTGTAGTGGTTGTAGACCGCCACCGCGAGGGACCGCTTGGCGGTGTCCTGACCGATGACGTAGCCGTCGAGGAAGTCGTAGATCTCCTTGGGCTTGGGGAGCTCGTCCCACTTCAGCTCCGAGCTCTCGGAGAGCTCCTCCTCGATGATCTCGTTGCACAGGTCGATGCACTCGTCGCAGATGTAGACGCCCGGGCCCGCGATCAGCTTCTTGACCTGCTTCTGGCTCTTCCCGCAGAAGGAGCACTTGAGCAGGTCGCCGCCGTCACCGATGCGTGCCACCTAGGACCTCGTATCTCTCGTCCGCCCGCGCGTCCACGCCGGTCCAACCCCCCGAACGGTACCGCCTGAGGGGCCCATCTGTGCCGTGTCCGCCGAGTCTGGCCCGACTACTTCGCCGCAGCCAGCGTCGACGCCTTGCGTGTGGACACGACCTCATCGATCAGGCCGTACTCCACAGCCTCCGGCGCCGTGAGGATCTTGTCGCGCTCGATGTCCTTGCGGACGAGCTCGCGATCCCGGCCGGTGTGGTCGGAGATCAGCTTCTCCAGGAGCTCGCGCATCCGAAGGATCTCCCGCGCCTGGATCTCGATGTCGGACGATTGCCCTTCACCGCCGCCGGAGGGCTGGTGAATCAGCACCCGGGCGTGCTGCAGCGCGAGCCGCTTGCCCTTGGTCCCCGCCGCGAGCAGGACCGCAGCAGCAGAAGCGGCCTGGCCCATGCAGATCGTCTGGATCTCGGGCCGCACGAACTGCATCGTGTCGTAAATGGCAGTGAGCGCCGTGAAACTGCCACCGGGGCTGTTGATGTAGATGGAGATGTCGCGGTCGGGGTCTTCAGACTCCAGGTGGAGCAGTTGCGCCATGACGACGTTGGCGACGCCGTCGTCGATCGGCGTGCCCAGGAAGATGATGCGCTCCTTGAGCAGCCGACTGTAGATGTCGAAGGAGCGCTCCCCGCGGGAGGTCTGCTCGATGACGATCGGGATCGTGTAGTTGGTGGGGACGGTCAAGGGGGAGTCGAAGGCGCTCATGGAATGTCCTCTCAGGCCCGGGTGCCGGCGCCGGACGGGACGTCGGAGGCAGCCCCGACGACGTTGTCGATGAAGCCGTATTCCTTGGCCTCGGCCGCGGAGAACCAGCGGTCGCGGTCCGAGTCGGTCTCGATCTGATCGACGGTCTGCCCGGTGTGGAAGGAGATCCGCTCGGCCATCGTCTTCTTCACGTAGAGCATCTGCTCGGCCTGGATGGCGATGTCGGCCGCGGTCCCGCCGATGCCACCGCTGGGCTGGTGCATCATGATCCGCGTGTGCGGGGTGGCGTAGCGCTTGCCCTTGGCGCCGGCGCAGAGCAGGAACTGCCCCATGGACGCGGCCAGCCCGAGCCCGACCGTCGCCACGTCGTTGCTGACGAACTGCATGGTGTCGTAGATCGCCATGCCCGCGCTCACCGAGCCGCCGGGGCTGTTGATGTAGAGGAAGATGTCGCGGTCGGGGTCCTCCGCCGCGAGCAGCAGCAGCTGCGCGCAGATGGCGTTGGCCATCGAGTCCTCAACGGCCTGTCCCATGAAGATGATGCGCTCTTTGAGCAGGCGGTTGAAGACCTGGTCGTCGAGGCCCATGCCACCGGCGTTGGAGCGCAGCTGCGCGGGCGTCGCCATGCCGTAGGAGGGGACCACCAGTCCGGTGGAGGGGTCGTTGCTCGTCACGGGCCTGCCTCGCTGTTCGATCGGTTCGTGTCTGGCGGGGACACTAACCCTCCGATCGGGCCGCGCACTCCCGGACCGACCGCTTTCCGCTGACGGCGTATCGGCGCCCGGCAGCGGAAAGGTCAGTCCTCGTCGAGGTAGTGGACCGCGCCGTCGTCGTGGACGTGGAACGCCCGGCCGTCCTCGTCGAGCTCGACGTCCTCGCGGCCGGGGGTGAGGTCGTCACGCAGCGACTCCAGATCGACGGTGGCGCCGGCGGTGTCGGTGATGGTGGCCGCCTCCATGACGGTGGCCAACGCCTTGCCTCGGCGGACCTCGGAGACGAGCCCGGGCAGCTGCCCGGACTGCACGATGGCCTGCGCGAACGCGTCGGGACTCATGCCGGTCCGGGCCGCTCGCCGCACCACCTGGTCGGTCAGCTCGGCGTCGGTGACGGCGAGCTCCTCCTTGTCGGCAACGGCGTCGAGGACGAGCTGGGCCTTCACGGCGTTGCGGGCACCGTCCGAGACCTCGGTGTCCCACTCCTCCTGCGTCTTGCCCTCGGACTCGAGCCAGCCCTCGAGGGTCAGCCCATTGCGGGTGAGCTGGTCGGTCGTGGTCTGGGTCCGCCAGCCGAGCTCGGTCTCGAGGACCGACTCGGGCAGCGGGACCTCGACGGCCGCCAGCAGCGCCTCGAGAACCTTGTCACGCGCTTCGGTGCCCTGCTCGAGCTTCTTGGTGCGCTCGAGCCGGTCGCGGATGTCGGCCGTGAGGGCAGCCAGACCCTCGAAGCCGGTGGTGTCCGAAGCCCACTGGTCGTCGGCGACCGGCAGCTCACGCTCGTTGACCGACCGGACCGTGAGGGCTACCTGCGCGGTCTGGCCCTCGAGGTCCCCGGCCACAAGCACGGTGTCAAAAATCCCAGCGTCGCCGGCCTGCTTGCCTCGCAACGCGTCATCGATGCCGTCGAGCAACGTGCCCGAACCGACCTCGTACGACAAGCCCGTCGCCGTCCCGCCGGGGACCTCGGCGCCGTCGATGGTCGCGGCCAGGTCGAGCGCGACGAAGTCACCATCAGCAGCGACCCGCTCGACGGGGGTGAGCTTGGCGAACCGGGCCCGCAAGGCGTCCAGCTGCTCGGTGACGTCGGCATCGGGAACCTCGACCGCAGCAACGGTCACGGTGAGGCTCTCGTAGGCCGGCAGGTCGAACTCGGGCCGAACGTCGACCTCGGCGGTGAAAGCGAGCTTGTCGCCGTCGGTGAACTCCGTGACGTCGACCTCAGGCCGCCCCACGGGGTTGACTCCGGTCTCCTGCACGGCCTCGCCGTAGAGCCGCGGCAGCGCCTCCTGCACGGCCTCCTCCAGGACGACTCCGCGACCGACGCGCTGGTCGAGGATGCGCGGCGGCACCTTGCCGGGCCGGAAGCCCTGGACCTTCACCTGCGAGGCGATCTTCTTGTACGCCTTGTCCAGGTCTGCCTTGAGCTCGTCGAAGGGGACCTCGACGGTCAGCTTGACCCGGGTCGGGCTCAGGGTCTCGACAGCGCTCTGCACAGGGGTGTCCTCGGTCTGCTCGTGCGGATGGGAAACAAGCGGGGCTGGTGGGAGTCGGGGCGGGGAGAGTCGAACTCCCGATCTCCTGCTCCCAAAGCAGGCGCGCTAGCCACTACG